>JAPULD010000067.1 GCA_027295365.1 Planctomycetota bacterium | reverse complement strand
CAGTTCCACCTCGGGCAGGATGTGCGTGGACACGAGAATGGTGTGCGAACCGGCCAATTTTCGAATCAGGGCTCTGACCTCACGAATCTGGGACGGGTCGAGCCCGACGGTGGGTTCATCCAGCACCAGCACGGGGGGATCGTGCAGCAATGCCGCCGCCAACCCGACTCGTTGCTTGTAGCCCTTGGAGAGTTGGCTGATGGGACGACGCTGGACATCCTTGAGCCCACATTGATCGAGGGCCTCATCAATGGCGGATTTTCGTTTGCCCCGGGGGACGCCAAAGAGCTTGGACCTGTATTTGAGATACTCCCGAACTCTCATTTCCCCATACAGGGGGGCCGATTCAGGCAAATACCCGATCCGGCTCCGAACCCAGCGTCGGTGTAGCGCGACGTCATGGGCATCGATAAGCACCCGACCGGCCGTCGGGGGGAGAAAACCAGTGATCATCCGGATGGTGGTCGACTTCCCGGCACCGTTGGGCCCCAGGAATCCAACCACCTGCCCCTGTGGAATCTCGAAATTGAGGTTATCCACCGCGAGGATGCGGCCAAATCGCTTTGTCAAATTCTGAGCAACAATCATACCTGTGCGTATCAATGTCCCTTGAGGATTGTGTCGACGAACATAATTATGAAATCAGGCGGGAAATCAAATCCGTCTGTTCTCTGTCCCCGCCGAACGATACCATGGATTGCTGATTCGACTTGGGCCGAATCAAGTTCAAGGCGGGGTTCGGCCGATCGCAGGTAGTGCCATCGTTGGTGCACGATACGAACACTTCTTCTTACAGGTTCCCTTGACGGCAAATTCAGTCCCGTCATGAACGACCAAAAACCGCGTCTGATTCTCATTGAGGGCTCGATCTACCTGACGACGAGCCAGATGCAACACCTTAAGTCGGCATTCGATGTCGTTGAGGTTGAAAACATCGTTGCCGCCAGAGCTTTGGCCGGATCAGACCCCGGCGCCATCATCGCCCCAAACCTGTTGGGAGGTGACCAAGGGCTCTCTGAACATGAATCAGAGCCGCCTCAGCAGGTGCTCGAGTACATCGCCGAAGGGGCGGGGACGGTTGACCTGGATGGACGCATCACATGGGCCAATCAACGTTTGCTGAAATACTCAAACCAGTTGCAGCGGGAATTCGCTAAGCGATGCCTCGATGCGATTGATTTCTTCAACAAACTGGACGTGACCAGGGCACACATCGACCAGCATCTCTGCAAGCGGTTGGCCTTCCAGGCCAATGGCGAACATTACGAAGTCATCGCCAGTCCTTCCATGACCGATCCAGAGGAACCGAGCCGAACGCTTCGCGTGGTCGGCGTCCTCTGGAACACCACCGCAACCCGGACTCTCCAGGCGAAGATCGACGCGATCGATGCGGCGGGCTCGGAATTGATGCGGATCGAACCCTCCTCCATCTCCAGTCTGAACATGGCCGAACGCCTGTCATTGCTGGAAGAGAAGATCGTCAGGTACGTCAAGGAGATCCTCGACTTCGACAACTTCGAGATTCGCCTGCTCAACCGCGAGACGAATCAACTCGAACTGGTCATCACCCGGGGCATCGCTCCATTGAAGGTGGGTGAGGTGATGTTCGCCGAGCTAACCGGGCATGGCATTTCGGGTCATGTCGCTTCGACGGGTGAAAGCTATCTCTGTCCCGACGTCCGTCGCGATCCGCTCTATCGGGAGGGACTCGACAATGCCCGAAGTTCACTGACGGTGCCGCTCCGTCTCTACGACCGGGTGATCGGGGTCTTCAACGTCGAATCCTTTACCACCAATATCTTCAATGCCGACGATCGGCAGTTCGCCGAGATTTTCGGGCGCTATGTGGCCTCGGCCATGAACATCCTCGACCTGCTGGTCGTGGAGCGATACACCACGAACGAGGAATTGACCCAGAACATGCTGGGAGAATTGAACAAGCCTTTGGGGGAGATCACATCCCAGGCCGAGGCATTGCTCGAGGCCCAGAACGAAGACGAACGAGAGAAGCATCTCAAGAAGATCGTCCGGGCCGCCTCGGGCATGCGAAACAGGATCGAGGCGTGTACGTCTGGGCCCAGAACGATTCTGGGGGCTGAAGAGGAAATGCGCAGGCTTGAGCGCGATCCAAACATGGTCAACAAGCGTGTGCTGGTGGCCGATGATGAACGGAGCATCCGTGAGCCCCTGGCGAGTTTGCTGAGGCAAAAAGGCTGTCGCGTCACCACTTGTGGCGATGGCACGAAGACGGTCGCCACCCTGCGAAGGACGAAGGATTCGGGACGGCGTTTTGACCTGGTCATCTCAGACATCAAGCTGCCCGGCTGCAACGGTTTCGAGATCTTTCACACCGCCAAGGAAATCGACCCGGATGTCCCGGTGATCCTGATGACGGGATTCGGATACGACCCCAACCACTCCATCGTCAGGGCCAGCCAGAAAGGCCTGCATTCCTTCCTGTTCAAGCCCTTCAAGGCGAGTCAGCTTCTGGAATTGGTTGAAAAGGCTTTCCTGCCTGCGGATGTTGAGTGAGCGATTCCGAGCAAGCGTCGAAGCGGATCTTGAACGCTTCATGACGCAACCCACACCGCACGATTGATTCCCCACTCAGGCTTTCCGCTTCGCGACCAGCACGCGCGGCAGCCCCTCGTGGTCCTTCAGCACCTCGATGGCGTCGTACCACCCCGTCTGCTTCGCGATCGCAATTACTTCCTTCTCCTGACACGCCGCGATCTCGATGGCCAACACCCCTTCCGGAACGAGCCATTCCCCGGCCCCCTCGATCAAAGGACGCACATACTCCAGACCATCCGTTCCGCCCCTGAGGGCACCATGCGGCTCGTAGTCCTTCACGTTCGGCTCCACCGAGTCCCATTCGTGATCGGGAATATAAGGCGGGTTCGAGCCAATGGCGTCGAAGCGTTCACCCCGATCCACCAGAGGCTGGAGCAAGGAACCGGTGCCAAATTCAATACGATCCGCGACTGAATGCTTCGCAGCATTTTTCCTGGCCATCTCTAGAGCGGGTTCGCTGATGTCCGTCGCGAGCAGCGTCGCCTGGGCGAGATTCAGCGCGATGGAGGTAGAGATGCAACCCGAACCCGTTCCGATGTCGGCAATCCGGGGAGCCTTCAGGTCCTCCCGTCCCTTCAATTCATGCACGATGTGCTCGACCAGCGTCTCGGTCGAGGGACGGGGGCTCAGGACCGAGGGATCGACATGGAAAGGTTGGCCAAAGAACCATGCCTCACTCAGGAGATACTGAACCGGTTCATCCTTCGACGCCCGGGTCACCAGTTCCCGCAAGGTGTCCCGTTCGGCTTGCGAAGCGGGGCGATCGGCCTCCATGTACAGCCTCATCCGTTCACACTCCAGCACGGAAGCCAGAAGCATCTCGGCGACGAGACGGGGCGAGTCGATCCCCCGGGATTCAAAATGATCGATCATCCAGCGCAGGAGTGTTCGCGTGGTCCATTGATCATCCGATGTGGTTTTCATTTGGGGTTGCGGGGCATCCATAGGGCTTCACTCTATCAGTCACCCATGGCCTCGCCCAATGACTGTCTCGGCCATTCTCATTTTCCATACCACGAGTCCGAATCATCATGACTGGTCTCGAAACCAATTCCCCTAACCACCAATGAATCCTGAACTTACGCAAAAATTTCTGATCTGTGGGCAATACTTTCTGCGCTACTTTTGTTGAACGGATGCGAAAGAAATAAACCGCGAGACCGATTCCGGAAATCGCCCTGATCGGCCTCGTCAACCTTGCACCCGACGAGAGAGAACAGAAACGACGACGAGTCGTGCTCCTCCAAAGTCCACGGCAGCGCTGTCCTCTCGTGCGGCCAGCGAGGGGCCCCAGACTGGAGACTTGCAATGAAAGTCAAGACCAAACACCTGCGTGCCTACTCAAAACCAGGCGTCATCATCATCGACCTGCTCGACGACCACGTCATCGATCATTGCCAGATCTACCAGATCGGCAACGACATCTATCGGATCATGGTCGCTTCGAATCAGAGCAACTTGATCATCAACTTCAAAATCGTCGATCACCTGTCCTCGACCTTTCTCAGTGTTCTGGTGGCGTTGATGTCGAAGATGCGAAAGCGAGGCGGGGTCATACGAATCGCCGGCCTGTCCAAGGGCCTGCAACATCTATTCAAGATGACAAAACTCGATCACCAGTTTCCGAATCATGAGAATGTCGATTCGGCCCTGGTCGATCTGCCTCTTCCGCTGGCTCAAAGCGCATGAATTCACGTTCGTTTTGCATTGACGACATCATTCAAGGGCCATTGGAATGAAATTGTGAGCGACGTGTGACCTCAACATTCCTATCCTTGGCTCATGCAAATCGCCATAGCCACATGTTCCAAGCTTCCGGATTGGGAAGTCGATGATGTGCCTTTCCATGAGGCACTTCGCGAACGAGGACTGGACGTCCCGCACATCGCCTGGGACGACTCGAACACTGATTGGTCGACTTTCGATGCGGTGCTCATCCGCACGACCTGGGACTACATGGAACGACAAGAGGAATTCCTACAATGGGCGCAAGGCGTCGAACAAGTCTCAAGGCTTTTCAATCCCGCTTCAATCGTGAAGTGGAATACGCATAAGAGCTATCTTCGAGACCTGGAGGCGAAGGGTGTACCGATCGCCCCCACCCACTGGCTGGATCAAGGCGCGACGGTTGATGTGAAGGAAGTGATGACGCAGCGGAAGTGGACTCGTGGTTTTCTCAAACCCGCCATCGGGGCCACGGCCCGGGAGACACTTCGATTCGAAACCGATGAAGAGGGGCTTCATCTGGCTCAGGCTCATGTCAATCGAATGCTGGCAAATGAAGACATGCTGCTCCAGCCCTACCTGACCCGGGTGGAGGCGGATGGGGAATTTTCCGCCATCTTCATCGATGGGGCCATCTCACATTGCGTTCGAAAGATTCCCGTAGAGGGTGACTATCGTGTTCAGGACGATTTCGGGGCCAAGGATGAGCGGTTCGAGTTTTCATCCGAACAACTGGCCATCGCGAAACACGTCGTCGAGGTCGTCAATCAGGATCTGCTGTATGCCCGGACTGATTTTCTGTATGACAATGATGGGCGATTCGTCTTGACGGAATTCGAAGCCGTCGAGCCTTCCCTGTTCTTTCGGCATAACCCCGAGGCGGCGGATCGGCTCGCCGAGGCGTTGTGTACCCGGGTCCAAAGGGCTCTGCTGGCCTCCTGAAATAGCACATACCCCGGTCGAGATTACCCTCGGGTCCCCCCTGACTTTGGCCTATACTATGGGCCATTCAGTCGGACGCGTCCGGCTGATTTTCTTCAACCCATCGACCTGTTCCAAGGATTTGTATTTCTATGACCCTGTTCACGAAATCCAAGGCTCAAGCTCCGAATATCGCTTCACCCGATTCGAATTCGACCAATCAGAACACCGGTGCCAAGGGCGAACTCGTCGCCCCCGATGACCCGGCTCTCGAGCAACGAGTGCAGGCCATCGGCATTGATTTCCTCGAGTCGGCCCGAAAGCACAAGAGCGGCTTCCTGTCGGCTCAGTTCTGGTCCGACAAGCTCATGGACTGGTCGATGAAGGACGAGGCCTTCAAGGTTCAACTCTTTCGCTTCGTCGATACGTTCCCCATGCTCAAGACGCCCCAACAGGTGCACGATCACCTGACGGACTATCTGACCCAGCCGGGCGTGACGTCCCCACCCTTCGTGGCTACGGCGCTCAAGGCGGGCGGCTTGCTCAAGGGAGCCATGTCCAAGCAGGTGGCGAGGCAGATCACCGGGATGGCGGAAAAATTCATCGCCGGCACCGACGCGGCGACCGCCTTGCCCCAACTCAAGAAACTCTGGTCCAAGGGCATTGGCTTTTCCGTGGACTTGCTGGGCGAAGCCTGCGTGAGCGACAAGGAAGCCAAGGTCTATCAGCAGAAATACTTTGACCTCATCAACAACCTGCCCACAAGCGTCGAAGGCTGGTCGGCGAATCCGATGCTGGAGTCCGACCATCTGGGGCCCATCCCCCGCACCAACGTATCGATCAAGATCAGCGCCCTCTTCGCCAACACCGATCCCATCGACACCGAGGGATCGATCAAGGGCCTGATGGAGACGATCGTTCCGATCCTGGAGACGGCACGGGACAAGAACGTCTTCATCAACTTCGACATGGAACAGTACGAGCTCAAGGATCTGACGCTCGAACTGTTCGAACGATGTTGCGAAGCCGTGGACTTCCATGCCGGTCTGGCCATGCAGGCGTATTTGCGATCGGGCGATGATGATGCTCGCCGCATCGTTGAATGGTCCAAACGCACCGGACGGCAGGTCACGGTGAGGCTCGTCAAGGGTGCGTACTGGGACTACGAGACCATCCACGCCGAGGAGCAGGGTTGGCCCGTCCCGGTCTGGAGCCGCAAGTGCGACACCGACGCCTGCTATGAGCGGATGGCGGAGCAGTTCATCGAGGCGATGCCACGAACCAAGGATGAAGGGGGCGTCAAGCTTGCCTTGGGTTCACACAATGTTCGTTCCATCGCTCATGCCCTGGCTCACCTGGAAAAACATGATCTTCCGGCCAACGCGATCGAATTGCAGATGCTGCATGGCATGGCCGATCAGCTCAAGGCCGCCGCGGTCGCGAGAGGCTTGCGGATGCGGGAATACGTCCCGGTGGGCGAGATGATTCCGGGGATGGCCTATCTCGTTCGTCGCCTGCTCGAAAACACCTCCAACGAATCCTGGTTGCGCGCTGGTTTCCTCGACAACGCCTCGCCCCAGAGCCTGCTCGAATCACCCCATCGTCGTTTCATGAGCGACCCGGGCATCGAGCGAATCGAGCAGGCCGCGGAACGACATCAATTGACCCCCGTCATCGAGGGCGTCGGCAACAACCGCGCCTTCGCCAATGAACCGCTTCGCGACTTCGCCCATGCGAATGTCCGCGAGAATTTCGCCCACGCCATCGGGGGCGTCGTCCTGCAAGAGGTCAAGTCGGATCGCACCGAGGACGATGCGGAGCGCGCCCTGGAAGCCGCCCACGCCGCTCTGCCTCGCTGGCGTGCGATTCCCGTCCGCGAACGATCGAAGGTGCTCATCAACGCCGCGGCCATCATGCGCCGTCGTCGCGATGAACTTTCGGGCATCATGATCCGCGAAGCGGGCAAGACCTGGCGCGAAGCGGATGGCGACGTCTGCGAGGCGATCGACTTCTGCGAATATTACGCGCGGATGGCCGTCGATCTCTTCGAGCACAAGCGACTCGGGCAGTTCATTGGCGAACTCGATCAGATCATCTACCAGCCCCGGGGCGTCGCGGTCGTCATCAGTCCCTGGAATTTCCCCCTGGCGATCCTGTGTGGCATGACCACCGCGGCTCTCGTCACCGGCAACCCGACGCTGATCAAACCTGCCGGCCCGGCCTTGCGGATCGCCAAGACGTTTTATGACATTCTCATCGAGGCCGGGTGTCCCGATGACGTGATCCACTTCATGGCGGGTCCGGGCCGCACCGTCGGGGCCAAGATGGTGCGCGATCATCGCACATCCCTGATCGCCTTCACCGGTTCCATGGAGGTCGGTCTCGACATCGTGGGCGGGGCCGGCCAACTGGCTCCGGGTCAGAATCAGGTCAAGAAAGTGATCGCCGAGATGGGGGGCAAGAATGCAATCATCATCGACGCCTCGGCCGACCTCGACGAGGCGGTGCTGGGCGTGCGATACTCGGCCTTCGGGTATCAAGGACAGAAGTGCTCGGCGTGCAGCCGCGTCATCGTGGTCGAGTCGGCGTACGACACGTTTCTCGATCGTCTCTGCGAATCGACCAAGGCCCTCGTGATTGGCGATTGCCTGGATCCGGGCACCGACTTCGGGCCCATCATCGACCACAACGCCTACAAGTCGATCATGAAGTACATCGAGATTGGCAAGTCTGAATCGAGGCTCGCCTTGGCCCTCGACTTGCCTGACGAATCGAAGCTTACGAAGGGGCGCGATTACATTCCGCCCCACATCTTTGCCGAAGTGCCGGCGGACGCGAGAATCGCCAACGAGGAAATCTTCGGCCCCGTCCTCGCGGTGACCAAGGCGAAGGATTTCGACGAGGCCCTGCAGATCGCCAATGGCACGCAATTCAAGCTGACCGGGGGTGTTTTCTCCCGCAAACCCGAGAACATCGAGAAGGCCCGCTCGGAATTCCGCGTGGGCAACCTCTACATTAACCGCAGCTGCACCGGTGCGGTGGTGGGCCGGCAACCATTCGGCGGGTTCTGGATGTCAGGCGTCGGCACCAAAGCGGGTGGCCCCGATTACCTGCTGCACTTCGTCGAGCCGAGGTCCATTTGCGAGAACACGATGCGACGAGGCTTTGCCCCGGGGTTATAAGCCAACCTGAAAACCGTAAGCTGGTTCTCAATTCAATCGCGTGACGCAAGAATGCTTCAATGGCATTCCGATCGTCACTCGTGACAGAGTCGTGAACAGATTACGACCTGAACCGGTCCAGGAATTCCTCGACCTGTCCCCAACTGGTCGCCAGACCATCCGGGTTGCGATCCGCCCACAAGGTGAGCGACCCGTGATCGCCTCGCTTCTGGACAAACAGCGACTTGTCGGACTGGGGCAGGTTCTGGAAGAACGTGTGCCGCAGATCGTTGTTCTCGAACTGTGCCCAGGTCATGAAGACGGGAATAGCCCGCTCAAGATCGGAAACATGCTCTCCGACGAGCAGACCAAGTCCAATCTGGGCGCTCGGCGAAAAAGACATGATCGCGTCGATCCGATGCGGGTGGTTGTGAGCGAGCTTGAACACGAGCGAAGCGCTGTAGCTGCTGCCCCAGAGTATGACGGGACCGTTGAATCCCTCACGTTTGATGTAATCCAACGAGGCTTCAAGGTCGAGATACGCACCGAGTATGTTCGTAGTGCCCTGGTGCATCCTGGAAGTCTGGTTGTGCCGATTGAAACGAGTCGTTCCTGATCGGGAGTCGATGGCCAGAGCATGAAATCCCATGCCGTTGAGTTTCGGCGCGATCGGCGAGTATTCAGCCGCGTTCGATGCCCCCTGATGAAAGAGGAGGATGATCGGCGCGCTCGCGTCGAGTTTCGATTCGTACAGGCGACCAAACACGTGCACGCCATCCTCAGCTTCGAAGGTGATATCCCGGACCTGTCTCGTTGCATATGGGATGGCCGAAGGATCCACCGCGGTGCGATATTGCAATCGAGGGTTGGAGATCATCTGTCTCGTGATTTTCGAGGCATCGACATAATCCTGATATGGATTGACGTACGGTGTCGGCGGGGCCGAGGGTATGAACTCGACGACACGATGCTCGAGGTAATAAGCATACGAACTTCCCGATACCGCCAGGACCGCTCCCCCAACCACCCATGCGCCGAGACATGAATCCACGAATCCTTTTTTCAGCAATTCAGCCAGTCCATGCCAGCGATCCATAATCGAATACTCCGCAATCCATTGCCAAATATCAAAAAAGAAACCGCGTCGAAACGCGGTATGCAAGATTCTACAATTCACAGGGGTACAATGTTGCAGGTCTTCTGAAATTTTCTAGCCTGAGTTTCTCTGACGAGGAATTTGCATCAGCTCCGCTTAGATCTGAATTTCGACGTCTTCCCCCACCACCCGAACAACATACGTGGCGACGTCGTCAGAGGCGGGAGGTCCGGTGCATTCGCCGGTCTTGATGTTGAAGGTGGCAAAATGCAGGGGACAGACAACTTCATCGCCATTGACCACCCCTTCACTGAGGTGCGCGTGAGCGTGAGGGCAGATGTCGTCAATGGCATAAATACAGTCATCCTGCCTGTAAAGACTGATCATTTTCCCCTCAACTTCGACGCAAAATCCCTTGTTCTTTTCAAGGTCATCGTTTTTCGCTACTTTGACGAAATCGCCCATGGCGTCCTCCCAATCATAAAGTGTTGGTCTTCCCCGACCTAGTTGTCTCGTGCGCTGCGCGGCTTGGACTTGTTGAATGTCAACGACGTGAATTTGTCCTTCCGCAGATGCGCCGGACCGACATGTCCCGTGAATTCCATGTCCAGCTTCGCCGCCTCGCTCATCATGTCAGGGTCCCATTTCGGTTCCCAGACGAGTTCGACCTCGACCTTCTCGATCCCATCCACGGCCTGCACTTTCTTCGTTACATCCTGAACAATGACTTCCGCCATCGGGCAGTTGGGGGCTGTCAACGTCATCTTGATCCGCACCGCGTCACTCGACTCAAACTCGAGATCGTAGATGAGCCCCAGTTCATAGACGTTGATGGGGATCTCCGGGTCGAAGACGGTGCGCAAGGCCTTGATGACTTCTTCCTTGATCGGCTCGCTCATACTGTGCTCACATATTCGGCGGCGATGAATTTGATTCGCGTAATCATGGCGTGGAGACCGTTCTTTCGAGTGATGCTGAGGTGATCCTCGAATCCCATCTGGCCGACCAGGGACAAGGCGTCGATGTCGATGATCTCCTGAGGCGTACGTCCGCCGTAGATCGACTGGAGAATCGCGATCAACCCGCTCACGATGGCCGCATTCGCCGTGGCGATGAACGACATGATCGGCGGCTCATCCTTGGACAAACTTGCTTTAAGGTAGACCGTGGCCTGACACCCCTTGACGATGGCTTCAGAAGTCATGTCCGAATCAGCCATGGGCTCGAGCTTGCGTCCGAGTTCGATGAGATAGGTGTACCGGTCTTCCCAGTCTTCAATAAATTGAAACTTCTCGACAAGAGAATCAATGCTTGGAATCGCGGCGGACATGGCCATTCATTCACTCAGGTCAAAGATGCGGCGGACCTTGATCAATCCTTCGACCAAGGCGTCAATTTCCTCACGTGTATTGTACAAGGCCAACGATGCACGCACCGTGCCGTCCACGCCAAAGCGAGCCATCACCGGTTCGGCGCAATGGTGTCCGGTCCGGACGGCCATGCCCATCTCGTCAAGCATGGTCCCGATGCTGTATGCATCCGCACCCTCCATCACGAAGGAGAGGATACTCGCCTTGGACTGTGCCGTGCCGATCAGACTCAGACCTGGAATCGACAGGAGACGTTCGGTGCCATACGTGAGAAGCTCGTGCTCATACGTGGCGATCCGGTCCAACCCGATAGCCAAGAGGTAGTCTGCCGCCACCCCCAAGCCGATAGCCCCGACGATGTTGGGCGTGCCTGCTTCGAATTTGTGGGGGATGTCGTTGTAAGTCGTCTTTTCGAAGCTGACGGAACGGATCATCTCCCCGCCCCCTTGGTAGGGCGACATGGCTTCGAGCAGTTCGTGACGACCCCAGAGAATGCCGATGCCGGTGGGGCCAAGCATCTTGTGACCCGTGAAGGCATAGAAATCGCAACCAAGATCTTGTACGTCGATCGTCATGTGGGGGGCGGCCTGGGCTCCGTCAATGAGAACCTTGGCTCCCGCCTTGTGGGCAAGAGCGATCAGCTCTTTGACCGGATTGATGGTTCCCAACGCGTTGGAGACGTGCGCCAAAGCAACGATTTTCGTGTTTTCGCTGAGATGAGTTTGAAATTCATCGACGAGAATTTCACCATCATCGTTGATAGGCGCCACCACCAACGTGGCCCCGGTCTGCTCGCATAGCAATTGCCAGGGCACGATGTTGGAATGATGTTCTAGACACGTGATGAGGACTTCATCGTCTTCAGTCAGCGTCGAGCGGCCCCATGCCTGAGCCACCAGATTGATCCCCTCGGTGGCCCCTCGCACGAAGATGAGTTCCTCGGCGCGTTCGGCGCCGATGAATCGCTGGAGCGTTCGCCTCGCCTTTTCGTAGGCATCGGTCGCCTGCACGCTCAGGCGATGAACGCCCCGGTGAATGTTGGCGTTGGTGGTTTCGTAGTATTCGCGGATCGAATCGATCACGACCTGGGGCTTCTGGCTTGTCGCGGCGTTGTCCAGATAGACCAGAGGCGAACCATTGACAGTCGAACTCAGGATCGGGAAGTCCGATCGGATCCGCTCGACATCGAAAGGCGTTGTCGAGGAAGCATCCACTTTGGTCGGAGCCGCGCTCACAGTCCACCTTGCAGTTGATGCCCCTGGGGGAGTCGATCCAGAAGCACCGCTTCAAGCGTGTCGCGAATCTCCTTCACCTTGACCTCTGAGATGGTCTCGTTGGCAAAAGCATAGATCAACAGGCTTCGAGCCGACGCGGCGTCAATGCCTCGGGCCTGAAGGTAGAACATCTGCTCTTCCTCAAGCTGGCCGATCGTGGCCCCGTGGGTGCACTTGACGTCGTCGGCGAAGATTTCGAGCTGAGGCTTCGTCGTCACGTGAGCCGTATCCGAAAGCAGCAGGTTCGCGCTGGTCTGCTTGGCATCGGTCTTCTGGGCGTCCTGGGCGACGTAGATGCGCCCCGTAAAGATACTCTTGGCGTGATCGTCGAGGATGGTCTTGTAGTATTCCCAACTGTTGCAATTGGGCATGAGGTGATCAATTCGCAGGTAGTTGTCCACGTGCTGTTTGTCGTGAGCCATCACCAGGCCATTGAAAGTCGAGTTGCATCCTTCGTCCTTCAAAAAACAATTGAGATGGTTTCGCACCAACTTGCCCCCCAACGTGAAGTTATGCGAGGTCACGTTGGTGTCGCGACCCTGGGTCACGTTCAATGAAGAAATGTGGAAGGCTTCATCACTCTCGCGCTCGATCTTGTAGTGATCGATCGTCGCGTTGTTGGCCGCGATTATTTCCGTGACGGTGTTCGTGAAGTACACCCCTTCGCCGACCGTAGCGTATGTTTCCACGATCGTGGCCTTGCTCGATTCCTCCGCCACCACCAGCACCCTCGGATGCGTCATGATGGGCTCGCCGCCCGGCACCGTGATGAACACCACATGAACCGGCTTGTCGAGTTCGACCCCCCGCGGCACATGCAGAAACACGCCATCGGCCATGAACGACGAATTGAGAGCCGTGAATGCCTCTCGGTGGATGTCAGTCGTCGAATCCAGAATCTCGATGATCGAGGCGAAGTCGTTGGCGATGACCGACGCCAGCGTCTCCAGTCTCACCCCCGAGTTCAGTTCGCCAAGATCCGAAGAGGACTCGTCAAATTTTCCGTTGATGAACACGAGCTGGTGACAGGGCGTCTCATGCAGGAGGTGCTCGCGCAAACGCTCCGCATCGACTTGGCCTGCATCAGGGTTGGCCAAAGAAAAGCGGCCCTTGGCGATGGGCTTGACATTCGTATAACGCCACTGCTCATCCCGAAGCGTGGGAAAGCCATTGGCCTGGAACGTCTCGAACGCCTGGGCGCGAAGCGTGTGAATGGGCGACGCCGCATCGAGTGTGTCGAATGCGTCGAGAAGCGAGGTGGATTCAACCAGTGCCTGGGTGGTCATAAGGTCGGGCTTTCCTGAAAATCAGACCGTGATCGGTGCTTTGGCAGTGCCATTGAGAAGGGAGTAACCATTGGCTTCAAGTTCGATGGCCAGTTCCTTGTTGCCCGACTTGACGATCCGGCCATCCATGAGCACGTGGACGAAATCGGGAACGATGTAGTTGAGCAGACGCTGGTAATGCGTGATGACCACGAAACCGCGTTCCTCGTTTCGGAGTTTGTTGACGCCCTCGGAGACGATCTTCAACGCGTCAATGTCGAGTCCTGAGTCGGTTTCGTCAAGCACCGACAGCACCGGCTCAAGCATGGCCATCTGAAAAATCTCCGCTCGCTTCTTCTCGCCCCCCGAAAAGCCTTCGTTGACCGCTCGGTTGAGCAGACTTTGATCCATGTGGACCAGTTCAAGCTTTTCCTTGACGAGCTTGAGAAATTCAACCGCATCCAGTTCTTCCTGACCATGATATTTTCGTTTGGCGTTGACTGCGGCCTTGAGGAAATACTTCGTGCTGACGCCCGGCACTTCCACGGGATATTGAAACGCCATGAAAAGTCCCATGCACGCTCGTTCATCGGGCTCGAATTCCAGCAAGTCCTTTCCTTTGAAAAGGATCTCGCCTTCCGTGACGTCGTAACACTCCTCACCGGCCAGGACGCGGGCGAGCGTACTCTTGCCCGAGCCATTGGGGCCCATGATGGAATGCACTTCACCCGGATTCACGACCAGGTTGATGCCCTTGAGGATCTCGGTGCCCTCGATGGAGGCGTGCAGGTTTCGTATTTCAAGCAATGCCATTGGTGATCGTTTCCTTCATGGTTGAACCCAGGAATCCGGGGTCAACATAATCGTTACCCTGACTCAAGCCTCATGCGACGAGACCCGAGCGTTCCTTAGCCCACGCTTCCTTCAAGTGAGACTTCCAGCAGCTTCTTCGCCTCGACCGCAAATTCCATGGGCAGTTCGGCAAAGACTTCCTTGCAGAATCCGTTGATGATCAACGACACCGCGTCCTCGGTGGAGATGCCCCGCTGGTTGCAATAGAAGATCTGATCCTCGCCGATCTTCGAGGTCGTCGCCTCGTGTTCGACGTGCGAGGAGCTGTTGCCAACTTCGATGTAGGGAAAGGTGTGCGCCCCGCACCGGTCGCCCATCAGCATCGAATCGCATTGAGTGAAATTCCGGCTGTTGATCGCCTGGGGGAGCACTTTTACCAGCCCTCGATAGGTGTTCTGGCCCACCCCCGCGGAGATTCCCTTGGAGATGATGTAGCTCTTGGTGTTTTTGCCGATGTGGACCATCTTGGTGCCGGTGTCGGCCTGCTGATGCATGTTCGTCAGGGCCACGGAGTAGAACTCGCCGATCGAGTCGTCGCCCTCGAGCACGCAACTCGGATACTTCCACGTGATTGCGGAACCCGTCTCGACCTGCGTCCAGGAAATGCGACTCCGATCGCCGATGCACTTGCCGCGCTTGGTGACGAAGTTGAAAATACCGCCCACACCATTTTCATCACCCGGGTACCAGTTCTGAATGGTCGAGTACTTGACGGTGGCATTTTCCATCGTCGTGATTTCGACCACCGCGGCATGAAGCTGATTCTCATCCCGCATCGGTGCGGTGCAGCCTTCGAGATAACTCACATAGCTGTCGTCTTCGGCAATGATGAGCGTGCGCTCGAACTGTCCCGTTGCGATGGCGTTGATGCGGAAATACGTGCTCAACTCCATCGGACACGTCACACCCTTGGGGATGTAGACAAAGGAACCATCGGTGAACACGGCACTGTTGAGAGCCGCGAAATAATTATCATTGGGAGGAACAACGGTGCCCAACCATTTCTTGATCAGCTCGGGATGTTCTTGAACCGCATCGCTGAAAGAACAGAAGATGACCCCAACCTTTCCAAGTTCCTCTTTGAAGGTCGTGACCACTGAGACGCTGTCGATCACGGCATCAACCGCAACGCCAGCGAGAACGGCACGTTCTTCCAAAGGAATGCCCAACTTCTCGTACATCTCAAGAAGTTTCGGATCGACCTCATCCAGGCTTTTGGGGCGATCGGCATCGGACTTGGGAGCCGAGAAATAACTGATGGCCTGAAAATCGATGGGCGCGATGTTGAGGTTGGCCCAATTCGGCTCCTCCATCGTCAACCAGTGTCGGTAGGCCTCGAGCCGCCATTGCAGGAGCCAGTCCGGCTCGTTCTTCTTGGCCGAGATCGCCTTGACGACATCCTCGTTGAGTCCAGGGGGGAAGGTGTCTGACTCAATATCAGTCGTCCAGCCCCACTGATACTCTTTATTCTCTACCCATTGATCCAGAGGATCGGAGGTCTGAACGTTGGTCATGCGTCAATGACTCCTTCTTCCATCCACACGAGAGGACAATCAACCTTCTGAGGCCGCCCTCGATTGGCGAGTCACAAGGGACTTTTCAATGCGAAAGGTCAGCCCATCAGGGTAGCCACCAATTTAGAACGATTCTAGTTCTCGATACCGTATTTATCCCGATTGCTGCCATTGTAGCCCAGAAAATATCCACTTCTTAGCCGCGAAAGACTCTGAATTGACGACTGGGTACCCCCCCCGACTCACCTCTTGACCTCGAAGCTCATTGAATGACCGCCTATGATATAGTCGATTCAATGAATAATGCCCTCTACCGGGTCTTTGATTGCCAGGAGTAGCCGACATGGCCGTAAATGTGACCGATCTCGCCGCCCAGGAAATCAGTTCGATCATCAAGCAGCAGGAACTTGATCCTGAAACCGTCCGATTGCGCGTCGGCGTCAAGGGTGGCGGCTGCTCTGGATTCAGCTATCTGCTCGACCTGACCGAGAAACAGCGTGACACGGATGAGCTTTGGGAATCTTCCCACGAACTCAACGGCAATGGCGATGGCCCGATTCCCTTCACCCTCCGCGTCATCTGCGATCCCAAGAGCTACCTCTACCTCAATGGGACCACGATCGACTTCAAGGACGAGATGATGGGCCGCGGATTCGTCTTCAGCAACCCCAACGCCACCAGCACCTGCGGCTGCGGCTCCAGCTTCAGCGCCTGAGACCTCTCCATATGACCCTATTCAGAGCCCAGGGATGGCCATCCCTGGGCTCTGTTGTTTTTTGTAGAATGAAACCATGTCA
>JAPULD010000066.1 GCA_027295365.1 Planctomycetota bacterium | reverse complement strand
CCGTAGACGCGATAGGGAAACTGATCGTCAACTGTGACGTGGTAGAACTGAGCCGTGGGCAGCATGTCCTGGCGTGTCCAGCTCTTTCCCGCGTCGAAGGAGACGTTGGCCCCTCCATCGTTGGCCTCGACCATGTTCATGGCATTGTCGGGATTGATCCACAAATCATGGTTGTCGCCATGAGGCACCCTGATGCGAGTTTCAAACGTCTTGCCTCCATCGTCGGAGCGATGAAAGCCAACGTTCAGGACGTAGACGCGATCCGCGCTCTGGGTGTCGGCGTAGATATGCGTGTAATACCACGCTCTCTGACGCAGCGACGCGTCAGAACTCGTCCGGGTCCACGACTCGCCTGCATCGTCGGAGCGATAGACGCCCCCCTCCTTGGCCTCGATGATCGCCCACACGCGATCGGGATTGACGGGAGACACGGTGATCCCGATCTTGCCCATGATGCCCTTGGGCAAACCCTTGGTGAGTTCCTCCCAGGTGTCGCCCCCATCGGTGGTTTTGTAGAGACCGCTGCCTGATCCTCCACTGTCGAGTGTCCAGGGTGTGCGGCTGACTTCCCAGAAACCGACGTACATCTCACGGGGATTGGAGGGGTTCATCGCGAGATCGATGGCACCCGTGTTTTCATCGACGAAGAGAATGTTCTCCCAAGTCTCGCCACCATCGTTGGAACGGAACAGCCCCCGCTCCTTGTTGGGCCCATGGATGTGTCCCAATGCCGCGACGTACACGAGATTCTCGTCCTTGGGATGGACGAGCACCTTGCCGATGGTCTGGGTGTCCTTGAGACCGATGTTGGTCCAGGTCTTGCCTGCGTCGAGTGATTTGTACACGCCGTCACCATGGGAGAAATTGCCCCGGGGACAGCGTTCGCCCATGCCGACATAGATGACGTTGGAGTCGGATTGTGCGATGGCGATCGAGCCGACTGAGCCGGTCTTGAAGGTGTCATCGCCAAGCGGCTGCCAGGTGTTGCCCGCGTTGGTGGTTTTCCAGACGCCCCCGCCGGTCGCGCCCATGTAGTACGTCATGGGATCGCCAATGACGCCCGTACAGGCGGTGGCGCGCCCACCCCGGGGCGGACCGATCGCGTCCCACTCCAGAGCTTCGAGATATTTCTCGTCAACCGTAAAACCATTGGCTTTTTCAGTCGTGCCTGAAGCTGAGACTGGCAAGGAGATGATTGATGCCGCCATCAGGGCCAGCAGAGGACATCCGATCACCAGCGTTTGACGCCATGTACGATTACTCATTCTTGCGACTCCAAACAAAACGGGGGGTTGATCCATTCCAGCCTTGCATAGGGTAACAGGCGATGGTGCCTCAAGCATCAGCCCTTCGGTCGAGTCTCGATTGACGTATCGATTGGTCTCAATGTTCAATACAATGTCGATCAGCCTGGACAGAGATTCCAAGCGTATGAAATTACCATCCCAAAATCGAGACTTGGGCGGCAAGGCCCTTCTAATCGCCTTCTTGCTTCCCGAATCCATTAACTTTCCGACGTCATGAAACCAAGAGAACTGCAAAACCTGGGCATTCCCAAGGGTGAGTTGGTCAAACTCGCCGGTCGTCTTATTGCCCAGGCACTCCAGCATGGAATGCCCAAAGCCCAGACGCGCGATCGGCTCAAGCCCATCATCAAGACGCCTGGCGAATTTATTGACGATCATGATTTTGGCGAGCTGGCCAAAGCCCTGATAGCCACAAAAGATGCGCAGCGAGATTCGCACAATGTGTACATCGAGCGCGACACCCCCGCTCCATGGCGGCAATGGGGGCAAGACCTTGAACCCCAGTCCGTCGAACAGATGGTCAACGCGTGTCACCTGCCCATCGCGATGGCCGGGGCCCTCATGCCCGATGCCCATCTGGGCTATGGGCTGCCCATCGGAGGCGTACTCGCCACCGACAACGCGATCATCCCCTATGCAGTGGGCGTTGACATCGCATGCCGGATGAAAATGACGGTGCTGAACCTAGGGGCGAACCTGATCAAGGCGGAACCTGATCGGCTTGCGAACGCGATCGAGAGCGAGACGAGGTTTGGCATCGGATCAAGATTCCAGGGCAATCAGATACGTGAGCACCATGTGCTCGATCAGGACTGGTCAGTGTCATCAATCACTGAATACAACAAGGACAAAGCCTGGACTCAGCTTGGCACCTCGGGCTCGGGGAATCACTTCGTCGAGTTCGGCGTGCTCACCCTTGAACAACCCGCGACGGAACTTGGCCTGAAAGAAGGCCAATACCTCGCGTTGCTTTCGCATTCAGGTTCCCGGGGTTGTGGCGCACAAGTCGCCAACCACTATTCCAAGCTGGCGATGTCGCTGCATCCGGAACTACCAAAGCACTTGAAGCACCTGGCCTGGCTCGATCTCGACTCCGAGGCGGGAAACGAATACTGGTTGGCCATGAATCTGATGGGCGACTACGCCCAGGCCAATCACGACATGATTCACAAGCACATCGCGCAAACACTGAAGGCGGACATCGTGGCGGAGGTCGAAAACCACCACAACTTTGCATGGAAAGAAGTGCACCTTGTTCCACCCCCGGATGGGTCCGATCCGGAAACTCAGGGTGAACGCCGCGAAGTCATCGTCCACCGCAAAGGCGCGACGCCCGCGGGCGATGGTGTGCTGGGCGTCATCCCCGGCTCCATGGCCGATCCCGCGTACATCGTCAGGGGCAAGGGCTGCGAAGCGTCATTGAGGTCGGCATCGCACGGGGCCGGCCGCATCATGAGTCGCACCAAGGCAAAACAGAGCTTCACGTGGTCGAGCGTCAACAAGTTGCTCAAGGAACGGGGCGTGACGCTGCTCAGCGCGGGGATTGACGAGGTGCCGGGCGTCTACAAGAACATCGACGAGGTCATGGCCCAGCAGTCGGACCTCGTGGAAATCGTGGCCCGGTTCGACCCCAAGATCGTCAAGATGGCTCAAGCCGGCGAGAGGCCTGAAGACTAAAACAGAAAGCAGAAAACACAAAGAGAAATAGGGGAAGAAGTCAAAGACGCAGCCATACCACGTCTTAATTTGTGTTTTCCGCTTTCAGTTTTAGATCCCGGTACAATCTCCCCCATGCAATTTGAACTCAACCAACGCATTGATGGGGCCATCGCTTCGATCACCAATCTCAAGGACGAGATGGATGATGTGGGCGCGGTCATCGAGGCCATCGCCCAGTGCCTGCATCATGGGGGGACCCTCTACACCTGTGGCAATGGCGGTTCCGCCGCCCAGGCGTTGCACCTGGCCGAGGAATTGATCGGTCGGTATCGCAAGGAGCGACCCCCATTCAAGGCGATCTGCCTCAACGCCGACCCGACGGCCCTGACCTGCATCGCCAACGATTTTGGTTTTGAAAGCATTTTCAGCCGGCAATGCGAAGCTTTGCTGGGCAAGGAGGATGTGCTTCTGGTACTCAGTACGTCCGGCGACAGCGAAAATCTCGTCGAGGCGCTGGAGGTGGCCAAGGAGGTTGGGGCCAAGGCTTTGGGGCTGTTGGGCAACCGAGGCGGAGACTGCCGCGTGCGATGCGATCGGAGCCTGGTGATCCCGGGTGACGATTCTGCTCACATCCAGGAAGCGCACATGGTGATGATTCATCTCATCTGCGAGGCGCTGGAGGAAGGGCTGGCTTGATCGCGAATGAGTGTAACGGAGTCAACATTTTCCATCGAAAGCAATGTCTGGCCTACTTCCCTTCATCGCAATGGCAAGCGAGACTGTACTACTCGGCAATTTTTGTCTAAGAATTCAGGTTTCAATCTTTTTATCGATTGCACTGTATCACGAGACAACGTCGGAGAGATTGTCACATGCGTCATCTTTACTGCATGTTCATCATTGATGGCGATTGGATTTGCAAAGTAAGGCTTTGCCATGTTTTCTCCCATGCGTAAACGAGTTGCACGAATGCCATTACGCGATGCAGGAGGAAGCGCCACTAAACGATATTCTTGTTCATGTGCAAATTCAGTTTTCTTATAGCATAATGCTGCGCTACACAACACCCTGGCGATGACGTAGGCGCAATTATTTGGAGTCATCTCTTCACAATCATTCATATTTTCCCCCGACTCTATTTTGCATATCTTATGCACAATTTTGCCAATTAATATACGAAGCTCTTTTTTCATAAGTTTTTCGTCATATATACATTTTATAATATCGAAATGACTCCCCTGTCGTGCATATACATCTGCTGCCCGCAGTCCGAAACATACCCCCCCGTCACGGCAATAAGCTCTCCACTGTTCAAGTTGATTTTTCTCCGCAGAAAACGATGTAACATAGAAATGTGATGTTATTTCATCACGTCTATTCACTAATATATCCACAACGGTATCGAACATTGTTTTATCATTAGACTTATGCACATCATGGCTGCCGAGCATCTCAACATAAATTTTGATTGCTTCTTTCAAGCCATAATCGAGTTCAGAACGATCATTCAACACTCGTATATCGGTCGCCCAAAGTGATTGAGAATCGAGAATCGAAATGAATGACTGAAGTGTTGTGTAATGATAGAGCACGTTTGGTGGCGGAGGCATAAGGCACTCATCTCGGGTTTCTTGAGTTGCTTGCCTTAGAGCTGTTAATATTGGATGGCTCTTTTTTTTGGCTGACATATGTTTAAACACCTTTATTTTCAACTAAAATGGCAACTTCTAGGACTGTCGCCTTCTATGACTCCCGTTCTTGCTCCTGTCGAGGGCAGTTCAATTCTGGTCATTGCAAGCTCAATCTTCGATTTTGTTGACGCTGTCCCGATGTGCCATAATCCCCGCCTCAGTAGGGTTCAAAGCAACATGAGCCATCCGAGCCTATTTCAATTCCCAACTTTCAATTTTCAACATTGCTTCTCACTCCGCATCGCCTCCCGCCTTGGACTCGATCTGCGATTCGTCGCCCTCTTCTTCACCTTTCGAGCTTGCGCCTCGGAAGACATAGGCCTCGGGCTTGCCGCCTCGCCAGTCCGAATTGGAGGTGATCTCGTGGACGGATTTTCGCCCTTCGCGCTGCGCCTTGGTTTCGATGGCCTTGGCCGGGAGTTGGGCGGGATGGTGTTGGGCGCTCTGGTCTTCCTTGTACACGTGCAGCGTCTGGGTGGGGAATGCGAACTCGATGCCCATCCGGTCGGCGAGCCGCAGTACATCGAGGATCAGGCGATGCCTTTCCCTTAGCTCGGTCTGCCAGTCGGGGGTCTCCCAGAACACGTACAGGAGCACATCAAGGCTGTGGGCCCCGAGTTCGTGCATCCAGATCTGGTAATAGTCCTTGCGGGTGTAGGGATGCAGGCGGACGAGTTCGCGCAGGCCTTCGCAGAACGCCTCGATCTTGTCGGGGGGCGTGTCGTAAGTGAGATTCAGGTGCGTGGACCAACGCCGATACTTGCGCAGGCCATAATTGTCCACCACCGCCCTGACGAGGTTGCCATTGGGGATGGTGACCAGCGAGTTGTAGAACGTGCGTACGCGGGTGCTGCGGAAACCGACTGACTCGACGGTGCCTTCGGTGCCATCGATGACGACCCAGTCGCCCACCTGGAAGGGCCGATCGGTGATGACGGTGAGGCTGCCAAAGAAGTGTTCGAGGGTGTCCTTGGCTGCGAAGGCGAACCCGGCACCACCGATGCCGATACCCGCGAGAAGCGGGGCGAGCGGGATGTTCAGGCTGTCGGCGAGGTAGATGAGCCCGAAGGCGGTGATGAAGATCTTGATCGACTTGCGAACCAGGGGGATGAGCAGGTCGTCGAATTTCGATTCCGTCTTTTCCGCCATGCCCGCCAGCACCTCGGCGATGAGGTCCGTCACGCGATACGCCGCCCACACGAAGGCGAGTATGGCGAAGAACTTCACGGTCGGAACCAGCACCGCCAGGGCTGAGATAGGCAACCCCAGCAGGTTGAGGGTGAACAGCCAGAACAACGCCGCCGCGGTGAGGCCGAAGGGGCGCACGGTTCGCTTGAGAGTCTGGCTGGTGGCCTCTCCCCCCCTTCTGGCGATCATCCTTCTAGTCATGATGACCAGGAGAAAGCGGACCGTGAAATCGAGCACGATGCCAATGAAGATCAGGGACAGAAGGCTCAACCATTGCCAGTACTTGATCCGCAGGAATGCGTTTTCGATAAAGAAGGCCGGCCAGAAGCCTTCGACAAACTCCGAGACAGTCTGAAATTCCCGGCTGGACAGCGATTCGTCGATTGTCGTGAGCTGTCCGATCTGTTCGTAGAGATCTTCAATGCCCTGCAGCGTCGAGGTGGAGAACAACCATCGTCCGTCATCCTGTTTCGAGAGGACGATGGAGGCGTTCGGGACCAGGTTCTTCACCTCCTGATATCGATCATCTTTCCGTGAATTGAAGAAACGGACCTGACGGGGGAAAAACGTCCAGGAGCGAAATTCGTTTTCGCCGGCCCTTCGCTGCAGGCGATCGACATCGATCCCGATGACTTCGAAGTCGATGAACTCGATCCGATTGATGCAACGCGACAGCTTGATGGCCAGATCATTTGCCGCTTCCGCGGGGATCTGCGAGGTGTCCATGCAAAGCACCGCCTGAGCGAAATCAGGGGTTTCCTTTCCCATCGCGCTGACGAACGTCAGCAGCGTCGCCCCGGGGCTGGCAAAGGCGTCCGGGACGGCGATCGGGGGAGGCGTTTGCGGCGCTCCTTCATCCTGGGCCACCAGGATCGACGCGGGAGCGAGCAAGACAAAGCACATGAGTGCACGGATCAGGAGCCATCGTTTCAATTGCATGTCCGGAATGCTACCGATCCAGCCCCAAGGCGAAATCTCCCGTCAACCAAGACCTCATCTATCCACTTTTCCGCCTCGTGAGCGAGAGCCGATCAGACCTTCTGCTCGGCCCGCTGGATGAGGGGTCTCCACCAGTCCTCGTGGGACTGGTACCACTCGATCGTCTCGGCCAGGGCCCCGGGCCACGTGCTGCGGGAGGGCGTCCAGCCCAATTCTTCGCGGATCTTCCCCGC
>JAPULD010000065.1 GCA_027295365.1 Planctomycetota bacterium | reverse complement strand
ATTCCAGGAGCGGACGCAGAATTGAAGGCGGTGTTCGCTTGAGGCGCCGCTTCACCCGATTCCTGCATGCGTTTATTGCGCACCTGATCGATGCTGCGTTCCATGGCTTCGAGAAAAGGTCGAATCTTGTCAGAAGCTGTTCGTGATTTGTCCATCTTCAGCGCACTCCTCTAGGCAAGTGCTATCGGCCCAACTGCTGAGCAAGTTTGCTCGTCTCATGGCTTTTCTGATTCAATCAACTCCCATGACCCGTACAAACGGATCAGATTGACATTTCACGATGCTGAATCGAAGCCCCCAAGTCGCCACGTCACCTGCAAATTGAGTCAATTCCGGCGGAATCTCCCTGCTTTCCAGGCGAATCCAATCACCGAGCCTTTGGTACAACCCCAATGAATCCGTTATCCTCTTCAGGATTCACCCCTGAACACAGTGAAAACCTTCAATGGGAGTAAGACGTTGAAACGACTTTGCCATATCCGCGCCCAGGCATCAATGATTATCGGGCTTGCCGTCTGCCTCATGACCGGATCTTCGGTTGTGGCGGCGTCTGGGAATGTTGAATTGCCACGCTTCCCATCGATCAGCCCCGATGGCTCAACCATCGTTTTTTCCTGGAGAGGCGATCTGTGGAAGGTCATGCCAGAAAACGGGACCGGTCATGCTTCGAGACTCACCAGCCATCCCGCCAATGAATTGCGATCCGCGTGGTCTGCTGATGGACGATCCATCGCCTTTTCCTCGGACCGTGACGGATACTCCAACATCTACTTGATGAATTCGGATGGGACCAACATCCGCAGGGTTACGAATACCGACCGACCTTGCTTCCTGTCAGGCTTCGGTATCGATGAGCATGGTGACGAAGTCATTCTCCTGGACGCCAATCGCGAGTATGACACGTACCGCTCCAATCGACCGTACGCCATCGGCACCCAGGGTGGAGACATCGATCGCCTGCACGACGCCTTCGGCCTGCACCCACGTGTCAGCCCCGACGGCTCGCGCGTCGTCTTCTCCCGGGGTGCCAACTTCTATGGATGGACTCGCCGACACGGTCGCGGTCCCGAGACCCAGGACCTCTGGCTCTACGATCGCAATGCGGACACCTTCCGACAACTGACCCAACGACGAGGCAATGATGGGTACGGCAAGTGGATCGATGACAAGACCATCCTTTACATGTCCGATCGGGAGGGTGATGCCGTCAACCTGTATCGGATGGATGTGGGACGTGACGAATCATCGTCCCGCCGCCTGACGGATTTTGGCGACCAGGACGTCCATTGGTTCGATGTCAGCGCCGATGGCTCCACCGCGGTACTCCATGTCTGGGACGCCCTGTACATCATGAACCTCAAGGGCGACGCGGTTCAGTTCGTTCAGCTGACCATCACCGCCAGCGAAGACGAGAAAGACAACTATGAAATCAAGGACCTGGGGCGTAGCGTTTCCGAAGCCGCCCTCAGTCCCGATGGCAAGGTGATGGCGACGATCTCCTATGGCGAAGTCCTGATTCGCAACATGGAGGACAATTCAACCACCTACAACATCACGCAATCGCACGCCCGTGAAAGTGGCGTCGCCTGGTCTCCCGATGGTCTGAAGCTGTACTTCACCTCCGATTCGGACGGGACGGACTCGATCTACGAAGCACGAGTCACCCTGACCCGAGGCGAGTTGAAGGACGAATTCAAGAAGATCACCGATCCGGAGGCAGCGGAAGAGGAGGACGCCGAGGAAGAGGAGGATGAGGAAGCCCAGGAGGACGATGAGGAGGACGATGAAGAGGCGGACACCAACGACGCCCCGGCCAACGATGATGGCATCTCCGGCTCCTGGTCGGGTACCGCCGACATCCCTCAGATTGGCGCGATGCCCTTCTCGATGAATATCACGTTCGACCCGAGCGACAACTCGCTCTCGGGCAGTGCGGACAATCCCCAGGGCACCGCGTCGCTCAGCGGCACGTATGACCCTGATTCAGGAGCCGTCTCCATCGTCATCTCGGCCCCCGATGGCTCTTCATCGACGCTGGAAGGCACGGTGACCGGCAATTCGATGAGCGGCACCGGTGAACATCAGGGGATGGCCTTTGACTTCTCGGCCACGCGCACTTCGACTGCCTCCGATCAGGATGCCGATGAAGACGAGAAGGGCGACAAGAAAAAGGACGAGGACCTGCCCAAGGAACTCGACCCGTCGCGCTGGCAGGATGGCATTCGATTCGAGATCTCGCCCCTGATCGCGACGGAACATCATGATCGCGATCCAAATCCCTCACCCGATGGCACCAAGCTCGCATTCCGGCGCGGCACGGGCAACATCTTCATTCGCGACCTCGCCACGGGTGAGGAACACCAACTCATTGAAGGCTGGGACTGGGGCATCGATGCCCAGTGGAGTCCCGACAGCCGGTACATGGCTTACGCCCAGGACGACATGGACTTCAACACCGATGTCTTCATCGTCCCGGTCGATGGCTCGGCCCCCCCCATCAACATTACGCGTCATCCCGACATTGACGGGAGCCCTCGCTGGTCCGCGGATGGCAAGATCCTGGCCTTGACCTCGAACCGCATCAACAACGAAAACGACGTGTGGGTCGTCTACCTCGATCCGAGCCTCACTTCCTTGACGCCCAAGGAAATGGAACAGTACTTCAAGGACGCCAAGGCGGACGCCAAGAAACGAAAGCCGCTCAGTACCAAGCCAGACGATGATGATAATGATGATGATGATGATGACGACGACGACGACGACAAGAAGAAGAAGAAGAAGAAGAAGAAGCAGGCCGATCCCATCGAAGACAGTTGGGATCTTGAGACCGCCTATCTTCGTCTGCGACGCATGACCCGCCACCCCGGGGGGGAATTCAACCTGGCCATGACGCCCGGCGGCGATCGCATCATCTACTCGGGCAACGCCGATGGATTCGGGCTCTATTCCATCAAGTGGGACGGCACGGATCGCAAGAAGCTTGGGGGCGGCATGAACGTCCAGGAAGTCTCCCTCAAGGGCGACAAGATCACCATCGTCTCAGGCGGTCGCGCCGGCACCGTGGGCACCAGTGGTGGTTCGGTCGAATACGTCACCCTTGATGCCGACATCCGGATCGATCTCGAAAGGCAATCAAGCCAGAAGTTCTACGAGATGGCGCGAGGCATAGGTGAGACGTTTTATCACCCGACCATGAAGGACCTCGACTGGGACGCACTGACCAGGCAATACCATCAGCTTGCCCTCAAGGCCCGCACCGCCAATGAATTCAACTACGTGAGTAACCGCATGTTGGGTGAGTTGTGCGCCTCGCATCTGGGTGTCCGAAGCCCGGGCAGCGGCATCAACCGTGAAAACGTCCAGTCGC
Organism: Planctomycetota bacterium; assembly: GCA_027295365.1. GTDB lineage: Bacteria > Planctomycetota > Phycisphaerae > Phycisphaerales > SM1A02 > JADFSH01. The sequence goes on along the minus strand of JAPULD010000065.1, from coordinate 1,382 downwards.
ATGGCCGATTCGGGGCGCAAACGGAGCGTATCGACAGCGGCTACCGCGTCACTGATCTCATCGCCGACGGCCCCGGCACCAAGGGCGACATGGCCCTCAAGATTGGCGATGTCATCACCGGCATCGAGCTCGAATCCTTTGAGGGCGCGCGGACGCTGGAGTCAACCCTCGAAGGCCGCACTGGCGTGGAGACGATCGTCACCATCCGGCGCGTGGTGGAGACCGAAGCGGGCGAGCAGGACGTCGAGTTGAACCTGCTGCTCACCCCCGGCAGTTATGGCCAGGTGCGACAACTCGCCTATCTCGATTGGCGCAACCGCACCGTCAAGAAGGTGGAGGAACTTTCTGATGGCCGCATCGGCTACATCCATATCCAGGGCATGAACCAGGCCTCGCTGGACGTATTCGAACGCGACCTCTTCGCGGCGTGCGAGGGCAAGGATGGCCTGCTCATCGACGTTCGCAACAATGGGGGCGGCTCGACCGCCGACCGCGTGCTGGCGTCGATCATGGTCAGGCCCCACGCCTACACCATCCCCCGGGGGGCGGACCCGAAGGACATCGGGCATTACCCCCGCGATCGCCTCTTCATCCAGCGGTACAGCCTGCCCACCAACATGCTCTGCAACGAGAAGAGTTTCTCGAACGCCGAGATCGTCTCCCACGCCTTCAAGAACCTGGGGCGAGGCACGCTCGTCGGCCAGGAGACCTGGGGTGGCGTCATCTCCACGGGCGGGTTCGGCCTCATCGATGGCACCTCGGTTCGCCAGCCCTTCCGAGGCTGGTACGTCATGGATGGCAGCGACATGGAGAACAAGGGCGCAATGCCCGACATCATCGTGACCCAGACCCCCGAGTCGGAAGTCTCGAATGATGATGAACAACTCAAAGCCGCGGTGGATGATTTGATGAAGCGGCTGGAATGATCGGATTCACCGCGGAGGCACAGAGGCACGGAGGATCAAAAAAGAGATGATTGATCTTGAACGCGGCTCGCTCGATTGAGCGAGCCGCTTTTTTTATCACTCGACGCAGATGACGCGAGATGGATTCGCATTCCTCGATCAGCGCCCCCGGAGTCCCCGGATTCCCCGGAGCCCCCGGCTACTCCGGAGTCGATTGTCGCCATCTCTTCGATGGCCCCCACTGTTCCCGGGGGCGAAGTTCCCGCTGTGCAGCAGTTCGTACAGATCGTTCTGGTCAATCACGCCATCGCCATCGAGGTCGGCGGGGCATGCCTCGACGACTTCGCAAAGGCCGAAGGCATGGACCAGGAGCAGGAGATCAGTGACATCGACGACGCCGTCTTCATTGATGTCACCAAACGGATCGCAGGCATCGCCCTGGCCATCGTGGTCGAAATCGGTCTGGATTTCATTGAA
>JAPULD010000064.1 GCA_027295365.1 Planctomycetota bacterium | reverse complement strand
CTGCGGGTCTTCAGGCCCGTCTGGGTCATGTTGTCGGGCAGTGTATAGGGCGGCATGCGATCGGCGTTGTAGACCACGCCCGTGACGATCGGGCGGTCGGGATCACCCTCAAGGAATTCGACCATCACTTCCTGGCCCATGCGGGGGATGTGAATCATGCCCCATTGTGTGCCGGCCCCGATCTGAGCCACGCGGATCCAGCATGAACTGTTTTCGTCCTTCTTGCCCTCGCGATCCCAATGGAACTGGACCTTGATCCGGCCGTACTTGTCCGTCCAGATCTCCTCGCCTTTTTTGCCGACGACTACGGCGGTCTGGGGACCATGAACCACAGGTCGGGGCGTGATCCGCTCGGGCCGGTACGGCACTTGCAGATCGATGGCCTTGAATTCGCATTCATACGTGTTGGAGCCGCGCTGCCCGGCGCCGGCAGCTTCACCGCTGCCGTACATCTCCGGGTTGATCCGAATCCGGCTTTCGATGACGAGATAGTCCCGATTCTGGTCGGCTCGGGGATGTTCCTTGAGCGTGATGACCTGACCGGCCCGCACCGCTTGGACGACGGAACGTCCCGAGACGATTTCGTGACGGGACTGGAGACGCTGGATGTTGATCTTGGCGTAGTTTTCGCCGTCTTTGGTGACGATGAATTTGCCCGGATAGTCAAACACGATCGCCTTGTTCTGCTCGTGTTTTTGCGTGATCTTGGATTTCGAGAGCAGATCCGCGGTCGGCTTTTCAAAGTCGAAATCTGTCAAGTGGTATTCGACCGACTGCAGCTTGTGGTGGACCAGCCAGTCCCGGACCGAATCCTCCTCCTCGGTTCGGGACGAATCAAGGCCTCGAAAGATAAGCGAGGGAGCCCCCGATTTGTTGTGACCCGTCGAGGCGTCCACGAGGACGAGATCGTGCTTGTTTTCCTTCTGCTCGTAAAAGTAGTAGATGCCTTCCTGTTCCATGAGTCGGGAGATGAAATTGAAGTCCGACTCACGATACTGCACTGTGTAGTCCAGATTCTTGTAGGATCCGGTCAACTTGTCGTCGATATCAGTGAACCCACGATCTTTACTGACCTGCTTGATGATATCGGGGATCGACTTGGACTGGAATATCTTGCAATCCTGGGAACGGGTCAGCAGCCAGTTCCAGGGCACGAGGGTGGCCCGGTAGCCGTAGAGCTTCATTTCCTTCGTCTTGGTCTCATTGTCCGCTTCGGAGAGAACGAAATCCGCGACGTAGCCATGAAAGAAACTGGTGGTGTTTTTCTTCGCGTCCGTATATTTGACTGCCATCGTCTTTCCGACGACGTCATCAAATTTGATGTCGGGCTTTTCGCACAGGAGCCTGAGTTCGGTCCAGAATGGCCGGCCCATCGATTCCTGAGCGATGAGCGCCTTGAGTTTGAATTCGTCGCGTCCCGACCATTTGACTTCAACTGAGTGCTCTTCAGGCATTCAAAGGCTCCCTTCTACAAGGCGGCCATTATATCAGCCTTGGATCGGGTTTCATCGCGAATTGGAATGGAATCCTGGAGTCTGCCAACTGGCGGGAATTTTCTCACTAGCTTATTCGGGGGATCGCACACTCGGGATGGCCGATGAATGGATTCTGGTGGTCAATCGGAGCCAATCGAGGTAACCTTATCGGTAGCGATCACGATTTTCACTGGCAGGCTGGAGCGTCGCCATGCGAGCAATCGAAACATTTCTTGAAGCCCTTTCCCGTATCCCCGGTCTCGGGTTTCTGGAAACCTATTCCAAGCAATCGAAGATGGCGCGGGGGACCATGCGGAGTCACCGCGAACGAGCAGAGGAACTGGGCGGTTTCGTAGGCGATGCGAAGGGGGCGGCCGGTGGCGGGGGGAATTCCGGGAAGCCGGACAAGGTCCAATCGACGGGTGGCGTCTCGACCACACCGGCCCGTGACATCAGAGCCCAGGCCCGTCGTCGTGATAATGATGCCATCGACACTGGGAAGACTCCCAGGAAAACCGGGACTTCATCTCTCGACAACGAGGCACGATCCAAGATTCGCGATATATCTCCGTCCCGGGATGGGGGCCGGAGTCTCCGGAAACGAAAAGATTCTTTATGATTGAGTTCAGCCGGTTCGTCAGGGTGGAGGCGGCATGAATTCATTTGAACTCGCAAAAGCCATGCACATCGCCGGGCAGGTGAAGGAAGCCGCCCAGAGTTATCGCCGCATCCTCGAGTCGGATCCGCAGTATGTGCCTGCCATCAACATGTTGGGACACGCGCTGTTCGATCTCGGGGAGTTCGAGGCTGCTCTGGAGGAATATCGGCGCATCCTGCGGATCGAGCCGGATTTTGAAGCCGTCCAGTACAGCCTCGGGAACGTGCTGTTCAAGCTTGGGTATCTGGAAGAAGCCTCCGATGCCTATCGACGTGCGATCGACAAGGAGCCAGATTTCTCCAACGCGCATTTCAACCTGGGCAACGTCTATCTGGATCTCAGTCGGGCGGAAGAAGCGATCGAAGCGTACGAGAAGGTCCTGGCCCTGACCCCTGATAATCAATCGGCACTGTTCAATCTCGGAAAAGCGTTGACCATGCTGCAGCGCGATGACGAGGCGTTTCTGGCTTTCGAGAAGGTCATCAATCACAACCCCGATTTTCTCCCCGCGTACAGCGAAATGGGACATACTCAACTTCAGATGGGTGCCCCCGACGAAGCGTTGGCGCATTTTCAGAAGGCGATTCAACTCGATCCCGAGTGCGATTCGGAACATTTCAACCTGGCCATGACCGAATTGATGCTGGGGCATCACCCCGAGGCCGAAAGAGCCTTCCGCCTAGCCTTGGAACTCAATCCCGAGAATGCTCGCTATTACGAATGTCTGGGCCGAGTGCTGATTGACCAGGATCACCGTGACGAGGCGATCGATGTGTTGAAGCAGTGGATCGAACAGGAACCCGAAAGCGCAAGGGCGAAGCACCTGATTGCAGCCTGGTCAGGCGTTGATATCCCGACCAAAGCACCGGTGGAGTACATCATTGAGGAGTTCGATCATCAGGCTGCTGAGTATGAACGCACGTTGGCGAGAGTGAAGTATCTGGCCCCGATCCTGATCAACGAAGCATTGCGGCGTGAGAACATGCCCATGGACGGGTCCGCTTGCATCGTCGATTTGGGATGCGGGACGGGTCTGATCAGTCCCTTGCTGCAGCCCATGGCGAGTGAATTGGTTGGAGTGGATCTCTCCAAACCGATGTTGGAGCAAGCGCGCCGTCGCCGTCAATACGATGAACTGGTCAACGAGGAATTGGTGAGTTATCTCCAGGGCCAGACCAGGCGATTCGACCTGATCGTCTCCGCGGACACGTTCGTCTACTTCGGATTGCTTGAGGAAGTATTTGCCGCGTCGATGCAGTCGCTGCGTCCTGGGGGCAGGATGGTCTTTACGACCGAGCTGCTTGATGACATGGATGAACAGGCGACGTATCGCCTGAACCCGACTGGCCGGTTCAGCCACACCGAAGCGTACATCAGCCGGGCCTTGGAAGCATGCGGATTCGAAGTTGTCGATCGACGGGTTGGCTTTCTGCGGCTGGAAGGTCACGCCGGGGTGAACGGACTCATTGTCGTGGCGCGATGTCCCGAGGAGGCATGACTCGTTCGGGGCTTCAGGCGATTACCGATTGTCTTCGCTTGAGGATGGTGGGCGATCCGATCGACCGAGTTCGTCCCGCAAGAGTCTGACCTGTTGGGCAAGGCTCATGATTTCGTCGCGAAGATCCTGGTGCCGCGTTCCCAAATCATCCCGGATTTCCACATTCTTCTGCTCACGATCCGCCTCGGCGGCTTCGGCCTTCTCCTCCAACTGGTCGTCGTACACGTTCTGCATGGATGTCACGATCAGCGCAATGAAGAGATTGAGCACCATGAAGGACGTGATGATGATGAACGGCACGAAGAACAACCAGGCCAGGGGAAATTTAGCCATGACCGGGCGCACGATGCCCATCGACCAGCTTTCAAGCGTCATGATCTGGAAGAGCGAATACAGCGACTTCCCGATGGAACCGAACCACACCGGGAACTCGCCACCAAAGGTTTGCGTGGCCATGACCGCCGCGATGTAGAAGAGGAGCATCAGCACGACGATGACGGAGGCCATCCCGGGTATGGCGGAGACCAGCGCCATGACCACCTGGCGCATCTGGGGCACGATCGACAAGATGCGCATGGCCCGGAGAATTCGTGCGGCGCGGAGGATGGAAATGTTGCCCAGGAAACTGAAGCCGAGCAACGAAGGTACGGAAATGCTGATGATCAGGAAGTCGAAGATGTTCCAGCCATCCGTGAAGTACCGATGGCGATACACGATCAACTTGATGAACATCTCGATGATGAAGATGTAAAGGCAGAGGTTGTCGATGGTCGAGATATACGAGCCCATGCGTTCCATCAGGTTGGCGGAAGTGGCCAGACCCAGCACAATGCCGTTGATGACGATCACCAGGAGAATGAACGTCTGAACCGACGAGGCCTCGATGAAGTTTCGAAGCGGGTCGGGTTTTGGGGATGTGGTGGGGGCTGAATCCGCAGTCATGGGGCGGTTCTCCTGATCAGTCTAACGCTAATCCCGCTGAAACCGGGGTGTACCTGGGATGGACCGGCGTCTCTCATCATGCCAAATTCGGTCTTTTGACCCCGGATATCCTACTTTTTGTGTTTCCCGGCATCAACTCTTCTTCTTGACGTTCTTCTTGGCGTCCTCACCGATCTTCTTGGCGAGCTTCTTGTTTTCCTTGCTGTGATTCTTCATCAGCTTTGAAGCATTGGTGAACTTTGAGTTCATGGTCACCAGTTTGACGAACACCCCCTTGTCGATGAAATTGATCGCATCCTGGGCGTCCTTTGCGGAATCGACGAGTTGCTTCAGAAGCTTGTCGTGCCCTTGCTGGAGAGTCGTCATGTGGGCCATCAGGGTCTTGCCCCGCTTGTCGAGGTCGCCCTTGACTTTCTTCATGTCCGCCGTGGCCTTGCTCAATTCCTTGGCCGCGGATATCTCCTTCTTGAAGGACTCGATGGACTGGGTATGGGAGACGAGGGTGTTCCGGAGTTCCAGCTTGACTTTGTCATCCTTCTTCTTGGCGTAGGCCTCCAACTTCACCTTGACCAGGTCCGAGGTGCTGATGAACTCCTCGATACTCTTGTTGCCCGATGCGAAGGCGAGATCGTTGATCTTCTTGGCGATGTTGCCCCACGTCTTCTTGTCGTATTCGACCGTGGGCGTCGTGTTGAACGCCGAGCGCATCATCTTGATCTTGCCGAACTGGTT
>JAPULD010000063.1 GCA_027295365.1 Planctomycetota bacterium | reverse complement strand
TCGGCCCGCTGAAAGCCCTCCGGAAGTCTCTGCTTGATCGTCTGCTCGATCACCCGGGGGCCGGCGAAGCCGATCAGCGCTTCACGTTCAGCCAGGATGATGTCGCCCAGCATGGCGAAACTCGCCGTCACGCCTCCCGTGGTCGGATCGGTCAGGACCGAGATGAACAACCCCCCCATGTCGTCGAAACGGGCCAGTGCCGCTGAAGTCTTGGCCATCTGCATCAGGGAGTACCCCGACTCCATCATGCGAGCACCGCCGGAGGCCGTCACAATAATCATCGGGAGGTCGAGTTCGCTGGCTCGCTCAATGGCCCGAGTGATCTTTTCCCCCACGACCGACCCCATGGAGCCCCCCAGGAAAGTGAAATCCATGCACGCCACGACGACCCGGCGTCCTTTGATGAATCCGAGCCCCGTCTGCACCCCATCCTTCTGTCCCGTTTTCTTCTGGGCGTCTTCGATTCGTTGGGTGTAAGGCTTGAGATCAACGAAGTTCAGCGGGTCGACGGGAGCGATGTTCTCGTTGAAGGGCTCAAAACTATCCGGGTCAAGCAGTTGCTTGACGCGCTGCACCGCCGAGATCCGAAAATGATGCTGGCACTCCTGACAGACCCAAAGATTGTTCTCCACGGAACGTCGAAACAGGATCGCCGCACATTCAGGGCAGCGGATCCACAAACCTTCCGGGATCGCCTTTTTCGTGGCGGTCAATTCCGGGATGTCCGTCCAACGTCGACCTTTGATCTGACTCATCAGTTGGGCTCTTGTAAAAATCAGGGGATGGCCGTTATTTTTCCCGACAATCCCGATTCGGTCCAGTGATACCCTCTTCAACTCTGTCGGCCTAGTCAACACGAATCCAGGATTCACTCATCCCGCTTCCTGTATCGCCTGCTGAGCGGCCTCAACCATTTGTACCAATTGATCAGCAGTCATCGCGTATCGCTCCAGTCTGGAGTGTTCGCTCATGACGGTCCAGAATTCGTCCGGGGGTCGATTAGTCAACCAACAAAGACACATTCCCATGGCCAAGGGATGCAAGAGAAAAAGAATCTCGTTGTTTTTCGACTTCTTCAGGATCTTGGCCATCGCCGTGAAAAGACGCTCTCGTGCATCGCTTAGATTCTCCCCGTCCGGCGGATTCAATGCCATCAAATCCTCGCGCCAAGCCTTGAATCGCTTGGAATAGCGATCGGAGAACATCTGCTCGGTCAGGCCCTCCAGAAGCCCAAGATCAGGATCGGCCAGATCATCCACTTTCTTCGCCTTGGCTCCCGTCGCCTCGGAAACGAGGAGGGCCGCCTCTGACGCAGCCTCGTCGCCAGGATGATGGATGGTCGTGATCGAGGAACCGGAAAGCCTCACAATATCGGCATTGACGGCGGATCGACCCGAGTTGCTCATGGGCAGGTCTGTATGGCCTCGGAGTCGGCCCTCTCGAGCCCAGGTGGTCTCGCCGCATTGCATCAGCCAAAATGTGTGAATGGTGTTTGAGGCCGCCACGTCATGAACTCCTGCTTTCAACGACGCTCTCGCCCCGGAGCATGGTGATCGCACTGGAGTACTCATCAGCCTTGAAGATCGCGGAGGCCGCCGCAAGGACATCGCATCCGGCATCTCGGCATGCGCTCACCGAATCCTTGTTGACGCCCCCATCGATTTCCAGACGTTGATTCGATTTCAACCTTGGCTTGATTTCGCGCGCTTTCTCAAGGACTTCCGGAATGAAGGACTGCCCCGAATACCCGGGATTCACGCTCATGATCAGGATGAGATCAAACAGCTCCAGGTGAGGCAGAATGGTTGAAACGTCAGTTGGCGGGTTGATCGCCAGCCCGGCGGTCATCCCCGCCTGGTGAATCGACTCGACCAGTGCCCCCGGATCCTCAACAACCTCGATGTGAAAGGTGTAATGATTCGCCCCGGCGTGGGCGAAGGGCTCGATGAACATGGCTGGATCGGTCACCATCAGATGCACATCCAAAAATACATCAGGCATGGCATTTCGAAGTGAACGACAAAAGTCAGGCCCCAGGGTCAGGTTGGGAACAAAATGCCCATCCATGACGTCAAGGTGCAGCAGATCCGCACCGGCCTGGATCGTGGCGGCGCAATCGGCCCCCATATTCGCAAAATCAGCGGAAAGAACCGAGGGTGCGATCAGGGGCAGAGAAGGCGGCTGGGTCAGGATATTCTCGATCGTCATGGCCACCAGCATAGGCTGGATGGGCTGCAGGTGACACTTCATGAAAAATGACGCCCGGGAGAGGCGTCATTCAGATCTTTGAGCAATGTGTCAGGTTGAAATCATCGGGCGGAGCTTAAAAGCCCTTGCCGACGAGCCGCTTCCTTGTACGCGATCAGCGTGCGCCAGTATTCAGGCTTGCTGTTTGGTCTTGCAATGAGCCAGGCCTTTTCCTGATACTCGACGGCTTTCATGAGATTACCAAGGTGATAGTTCACTTTCCCGAGTAAGGCATATCCGGCTGGTTCATTCTCATGAAATCCCTGAAATGCCGCTTCCGCCGCATTCATCGCCACATCGAGATCACGATCCGCATCACTGATTCTCGGATCCTCAAGGATGAAATCCGTCATCCACATGAGAAAGTTCGGATCATCGCCGCATTCGGAAATCAACTGATCGGCATAGTAATACGCTTCGTCTTTCTTCTTCTCGTCAAGCAGCATGACCTCGAATTTTGTCAGCATGTATTTTGCAAAAATCTTCTTATCGAGATCGATGATCGAGTCCAAATGCATGTGACACTGCCTGAAGTTTCGTACCTTCCGGGAATTCTCGCATGGCTTCACGTATCGCTCCGCCCGGTCCATGAGCAGGACGTCGTACCGATCGTCAAGTACCAAGGCCAATATCTCTTCTAAGTCATCCGGAATCGTGTTGTCGGTGCCGGTGATGTACTGGACTTGCGATTTACGATCGATGATGAAGAAACCAAAATCCGTATTGAGTCCCGATGCCCCCATCCAAGCCCGCTCGGTACTGTTGCGCCGATCGGAACCCCAGTGCACACGCTCTAATTTGCCGAGCATCCGCTCAAATCGCGTCGAGGCGACCACTTCGCCGCGATTAACCATGATGACGTGAAAGTCGGGGTATCGGGATTGATAGTCGATCTGGACTTGATCCAGGAAATCAATCAATGTGTCGGTGAATGCCGCTGCCGAGTCGGGAAGGAACAAGACAAAATAGACGTTATCGACTTCGATGTTGATCGGGTCGGTGCCCCATTCCTCAATGTCCAGACCAGGGGCCGTACCACCCGGCGAGAGGCTCCCCCGGCGCTGGCCCAGTGCGGTCGAGGAAGCGGCCAAGAGTATCAAGACCAGGACGATGCGTTGCGTCAGATTCATGTGGTCATGCCTTTCGCTCGCCGATCGGATCGGCGGGTCGGAGTCGAGGAGTGTCCGGATGCCGTTGTTTAACGATAGAACCCATTCGGAGTTCCATCACCTTGATTTTTGTCTCAGTTTGCGGATTTTCCTTCAAATCGCCCGCTCAGGCCTCGTCCAGCAGTGCAACACTGTCAAACGATCGACCCTCCAACATCTGCAAACTCGCCCCTCCCCCCGTTGAAACATGGGTGATCTCCTCGACCAAGCCCATATGACGCAAGGCTGACGCGGAATCCCCCCCGCCGACGATGCTGATGGCTCCTCCCCGAGTCGCCTTGGCCATGGCCTGTGCAACATGGTTCGTCCCGGCATCGAAGGGAGGCTTCTCGAAAACGCCCATAGGCCCGTTCCAGACGATTGTTTTTGCTTTTTCGATCAGGTCCACAAATCGAGCTGAGGTCGTTGGCCCGATATCCAGACCAATCCAACCCTCCTGGATTTCAGCTTTCTCTGTTATCAGAGTTGGTGTCTGCATCGAAATCTCCTGCCCGCAGACATGGTCCTGTGGCAAGATCAGCGTGGTACCAATGGCCTGAGCTTCGTCGAGGATCCGTCGCGCCTCATCAAGCATGTCCATTTCAACGAGACTGGATCCGACTTCGATTTCCTGCGCCTTGAGCAATGTGTAGGCCATCGCTCCGCCGATCAGGATCGTGTCCACATTGTCGATGAGATTGTGCAAAGCACCTAATTTGTCGGAGACCTTCGCACCACCCAGGATCGCAAGAAAGGGCCGGTGCGGATTTGAAATCGCATCCCCCAGAAATTGCAGTTCCTTTTCCAGGAGAAGCCCCGCGACCTTGGGCTTGCCTTCCATGGCCAGAGGCACGCCTTGCATGGAAGCATGATTGCGATGAGCGGTTCCGAATGCCTCGTTGCAATACAGATCCCCATACGGGGCCAGGGCCTTGGCGAACTCGGTGTCCCCGCGCTTCTCTCCAGGGTGAAATCGCAGATTCTCAAGTACGATGATCTCACCATCCGCCATCGACTCAATGGCATGTCGTGTTTCATCGCTCAGGCAGTCTTCCCCGGGAAACGAAACCGGCACTCCTTCAATCATTTCGCCCAATCGATTCGCGGCGGGCCTCAAGCTGAAGTTCGCTTCATAGCCTTGGCCCTTGGGCCGCCCCAAATGACTCATCAGGATCAATCGCCCTCCCCTTTGGATCACGGAGCGGAGCGTGGGCAGGGTAAGCCGAATACGCACATCGTCGGTGACATCTCCCGCATCATTCAAAGGGACATTGAAATCAACTCGCATCAACACGCGTCGGGAGGTGACATCGACTTGCTCGATGGTTCGCTTTGGCATCGGCGCCGGGCTCCGTTGAGATCGTTCGAGAAATAAGGATCACCGATACTACACTTTCGAGCCATACTCGATTTGAATGCCTCGTCTATCAACACACGAAAATTCATGACAAGTCATTGTTCTATGATGGTTCCATGAAGGGAAGACACCCCGTCATCCTGATCCTGGGCCCCACCGCAGGGGGCAAGACGCGCCTCGCCATCGATCTGGCGAATCGTTTGCCGGGAGGCGGCGAATGCCTGGGGGCGGATTCGATGCAGGTCTATCGAGGCATGGACATTGGTACCGCCAAACCCACGCCCGAGGAACGAGCCCAAGCCCCTCATCACCTGTTCGATATCGCTGATCCCAGTCAAGGCGATTTCAGCGTTGATACGTGGCTTGGGCTGGCCGATCAGACCATCGAGGAAGTTCGATCGCGCGGTCATTTCCCGATCATCGTTGGCGGGACCAACCTCTACGTACAGGCATTCCTTGAGGGGCTATTTGAAGGTCCAGAGCCCGATCAGGAAATTCGGGCAAAGCTCACAGCCTTGTCTGCTGAAGAGCTCCGGGCCGCCTTGGAGGAATGCGATCCCGAAGCGGCGAGTCGGATCCATCCCAACGATCGTAAAAGATCGATCCGGGCCATCGAGGTCTTTGAACTGACCGGGAAACGCCTCAGTGATCTCCAACAACAATGGTCTCAAGGTCCTCCACGAGATGACGTCATCATCATCGGACTCGAATATCCGGCTGAATCAATCAACCAGCGGATCAACGCCCGGGTGAAATCCATGATGGAGGAGGGACTTCTGGAAGAAGTACGAACCCTTTTTGAATCTGATCGGCTTGGCCCCCAAGCCCGG
>JAPULD010000062.1 GCA_027295365.1 Planctomycetota bacterium | reverse complement strand
TTAGTTGTATATACAACTAATGCATCGCTCGCCAACAGAGACAACACACACCCATCTCACGAAAGAAACCACCATGTCAACCCCCATCTATCTCGTCACCGGCGCGGCCGGCAAAACCGGAGCCTACGTCGTCCAGCAGTTGCTTGAGAAAGGCCACGTCGTCCGCGCGTTCGTCCGAAAGCATGATGAGCGATCAAATCGGCTGGCCGAACTCGGCGCGACCATCGCGCTGGGCGATTTCTACGACATCGCTTCGATCCGCAAGGCCATGACCGATGTGAGGCGGGTGTATTTCTGCTACCCGCCCCAGGGCGATCGCCTAGTGGAAGCCACCACGATCATCGCCGCCGCGGCTCGTGACGCCGGGGTCGAGGCCCTGGTCAACATGTCGCAGCTTCCGGTCCGCGAGGATGCCCCGAGCTTGCTGTCGCGCAACCATTGGCAGTCGGAGAACATCCTGGATTGGGCGGACATCGGTGCGATTCACATTCGCCCTGGCTACTTCGCCGAGAATCTGCTTATGTTCGGGGCCGCCACCATCGCCACGGAAGGCAAGCTTTACCTCCCCTATGGCGACAATCGCCACGCCCCCGTGGCGTCGTCGGACATCGCCCGGGTCGTGGTCGCGTTGCTCACGCAGCCTGCACTTCACACTGGCCAGCGGTACATCCTGACGGGACCGAAGAGCCTGACCATCGCCCAGATGGCCGAGGTGCTTTCCAACGAGCTTGGTCGCTCCATCGAGTACGTCAACCTGCCTCTCGACGACTGGGGCAGCATCCTTGGCGATCGCATGGGCCAACCTCAATTTCTGGTCAACCATCTCAAGGCCGTGGCGATCGAGCACCAGGAGGGCGTGTTCAACAAGGTGACGGACCTCGTCGAGCGGCTGACGGGTCAACCCCCCCAGTCACTTGAAGACTTCATCATCGAGCACCGCGCACTGCTCCAGCCCGAGTCCGTGGCGGCATAACAAGTACCTGGAATCCATTGTTTCAAGGCCCGGATCACCGTCCCAGTGCCGCAACGATCCATGAATGATCGTTGTGGCACATTTTTTGACCTCGAATTCCGGAACAAACACGAAACAAGCCCGATTGATAGCATTACAAGTCCAGGACGATCATCCATCGAACAATCACACACCGAGGACGGCCCCTTGCACATCCCACTCCTGACCACCACATTGCTCTCACTCGGCGCGGCTCCCGACGCCCCCGGCCAACTGCCGATTAAGCTCTCCGCCCAGTTCGCCGAGACGGAACTCCAGGTGGGCGAAGTCCACCAGATCGAACTGACCCTGAATCTCCCCGAGGGCTGGTCCTGCACCAACTCGGGCATGCGCAGCGCGATGCTTCAGATCGAGGTCCCGGACTGCGTTACGCTCAGCGGCAAGGTGCTGACGGAATACCGCGAACTCTCCCGAAACGAGTTCGTCCAGGAACCCTTCGAGCGCGAGATCCAGGCGGGGACGACCACGATCGAGTTTACTTTGACGGGCGAGCCAACCAAGGGCGAAACCATCAGCCTCAACATCGTGGCCTACCTCAACCAGGAAGGCAGCGATGAGCATCATTTCCTGCGCAAGCGACTTGAGCTGCCCGTCAAGGCCGGTTCGAAGGCCATCGAAGGCGATGCGTCGGACACGAGCTGGGGTGAGCACGATACGCTGCTCGTGGGCGACAAGGCCGACACCTTCACGCTGCCCCAATATGGGGGCACCGAAATCAATCTCGATGACTACCTGGGCAAGAAGAACATCATCGTCACCACTTACCGCGCCCACTGGTGACCATTCTGCGCGAGGCAGCTGGTTCAGCTGCAGGACATGTACGACCGAGTCGAGGCTCTGGACATGGTGGTCATCGCGATCGCCCAGGAAGACAAGGACATCGAATCGCACGGCAAGTTCCATGATCACTTCAAGCCCGAGCCCAAGTTCGAGCTCGCCGCGGACTTCAGCCGGAGCGAAACGGGGCGGTACGAGCGAACCTCGACCTACGTGATCGGCAAGGATGGCGTCATCAAGCAGATCTATCCCCAGCTCATTCATTACCGAGCGCATTGGGATGCCGTGCTGAGCGAGGCGGAGCGGGTGTTGAAGTAAGTCCGGGTGCCACGGACAGCGGAGCGTAGCGAAGTCGTCCGTGCCTTCTGCAATTGACTGCTCAACGCACGGACGACTTCGTTTCGCTGTGCCTTACTTCGCTGTCCTTGGCACCCGATATACCTACATCTTTAAAAAAGCACTACGCTATTTCACAACGTTGACTTTTATCTCCAGATCCTGCCTTCGGTATAGGCATAGTCCGCTGACATCTTCGCAGACGTAATACAGAGCGTACGCCGGGATCTTGGCGACGCCGGCTTTGGCGTCGTCGGGTAGGTGCAACTCAAACTCAATCCGCCGGGTCTCGGTGCTGACGATGGTTTCAGGTCGCTTCGCGCTGAGCCACCGCCGATCAACTTGCCACGCATCAAGGGGATCGATCCATAGCACCGTATCATCAGCCTCGTTGTTCCAATGTGCCTTCACCTTCGTGTCCGTATTTGGCGTCATCAACACGTGTACCCGGACGGCCCCGCCCGGCTTCACCTCAGAAGGCACGACCACGATTTTTACATCAATGAACCCCAGTTCGTCCCGATCGATCAGAGCCTCCGGATCGGGATTCTCCTTCACAACTTCCTCAACACTGAACGATCGCTCCGGCTGGGCGAATTCCGCCCCACTGGGTTCGACGACTAATTCCACCGGCGTCTCGCCCCGGGCCTTGATCTCCT
>JAPULD010000061.1 GCA_027295365.1 Planctomycetota bacterium | reverse complement strand
GAGCAGTGTTCCCGGGCGCTGGAGATCTATCTCGATCTCTACGATGACGACGATGCCCGGACCCGGCTATGCAGGCTCACGCTCGGCCGCGCGCTGACCTGGCTGGGCCTCAAGGACCAAGCCGAAGACCAGTTGACCCGCGCGCTGGCGAGCGCCCGGCGTCAACTCGGCCAAGAGCATCCGGACACGATCTTTGCCATGCTTGAGCTCGCTCAGCATTACATGGATATGCACGCCAGGGCCGGAGAGGCCGAGACGCTGTGTCGCGAGGTTCTCGAGTCGCCTGGCGCGGCAACCCGCGCCGGTACCTGGACCGAGCTTCACGCCCGGGCCCAGCTCGCGTTCGCACTGAGCGTACAGTTCCAAAATCACGAAGCCATGCGTCTCGCCCTCCAGACGAGAGAAGATCTCCGCGCGCGGAAGGCCGAGGGTTCAGGTCTCTATCTTTTTGTCCACTTCGTCCTGGGCCTCTGCGCCACGAACCTCGGCGATTTCGTCGGCGCCGAGGCCTACTACCGAGCGGGTTCGGCGCTCGCCGTGGAGCTCGCCGGCGACGAAAGCTTCATTGCTGCGACATCGCACCAGAACATCGCCCACACGCTCATTTCGCAGCACCGCTGGGCCGAGGCGGAACCGGAGGCGAGAACGGCATACGAGACGCATCTGCGGAACATGGGCGAGCGACATCCCTACACCAGATCCACTCGCGTGATGCTCATCGCCAGCCAGTTCGCACAGCGCGCCGACGACGCCGTACTGCAACGACAGGCTCAGGCGATCATCGAGGCGAGCGTCGAGAGCCACTCTGCGGAACCATTGAGGACGACCAATGCTCTGGCCGGCTTCTTCCTGGAATCAGGCGATCTGGACCAGGCAGGCAATGTGCTGGCGTGGGGACTGACGCTCAAGCAACAGACACTGGAGTATCCGCGCCCCGAACCCTACGAACACATGATGCTTCAGGCCCGACTGGATACAGCGCGAGGTCGCTTTGAGCAGGCCGCCGAGTTGTTTCGCTCAACACTTGCGCAGGCTGCCGCCCGACTGCCCGAATGGACCTGCCATCCGGCCTCGATGCTCGACTACGGCACCTGCGAACTCCGGCTCGGCAACCACGCCGCGTCCGAGGAGTTGCTGCTTGAATGCTACGATCGATTCACCGACCTGAAGATGCCCCGCGACGCCGCGATCACCGCCACCCGCCTGGTGGAGCTGTATGAAGCGATGCAGCGACCGGAGGACGCCGACATCTGGCGGGCCAGGCTCGGCAACACAACTTCCACACCCTGAATCCCCGAGGCAGCATCTTAAGGCGAGCCCGATTCCGCTGACGACTGCCTCTCCGCCCGGGCCTGATCGGCGAATTCGATGGTTTCGATCCGCTTGAGCTCGCTGAAGATGAAATCGAGATCCATGAAGGGTTCGCCGCCGTTGCGGGACCAGCGAATCCGGCCTTCCTTGTCGATCAGGATCGTCGAATGCAGTTCCAGATCCTCGAAATCGTCGTAGGACTTGAAGCGACGGGCGTTGATGTGCTCGACGTCGGACAGGAGCGGGAAGTTGAAATGCTCCATCACTTCGGATTCCTTGTTCACCTCCGGAGCGTCGCTGCTGATCGCGATGACCTGCGTGTCGTTGAGCGTGAATTCGTTGATGCGGTTGTTGATCGCGTTGAGTTGGTCGATGCAATGGGTACATTGCTCGCCGATGTAGAACACGAGCAGGACGTTGCCACCCCGATACGAATCGAGGGTGACGAGGTTGCCCTCGGGATCGGGAGCTTCAAGCTTGGGTGCAGGATAGGGCTCCCAGACGTTGGGACCGAATTCGTCGAGCGTCTGTGATTTGTAGTTGCGCTGGAGACGGGGCGACTGGTCCAGCGGTTCGGCCACGAGCCCGAGCGCGTCCGCGGCATCCTTCCAACGGAGCCCGGGATCGGCATCGGACCAGACATGAAGCATGCGGCCATAGGCTTCACTCGCCCGGGCCGTGTCGCCCATTGAGGCATAGGCCTGGGCCATGCCCGAAAGCGCCCACCCATCATTGGGCACGCGCTCAAGCGTCTTCTCGAACGCCGCGGCGGCGAGAGTCGGGCTGTTCAAGCGAAGGTATTGCTCGCCGAGCAGGTTGTAGGTGCTTTGCGGATACACCGCCGGGTCGTCAACTTGCTCGCGGGCCTCCGACTCGGCCTCGGCGGCCTCAGCCAGCAGACGCAGACCCCCGATCACCTTGCCGTCCTCGAGCATGATGAGCGACTCGAGTTCCTTGCGCTGGATGTCGGTGAACAGGGAACCGAACCGGCGCCCACGCTCGCCACCACCCTCGGGCGGTTTCGCGGCAATCGCCTGCAACTCATGCAGCTTTCCCCGGGCCTCGAAGAGTTGCCCGATGCGAAGGTGAGCCAGCCCTTCGGCATACGCTCGCCACGGGCGATCACGATCATCGTCTTGCCATTTGATGGTGTCACCTTCGAGAATTTCCTCCCAGCGCTCGAACTTGACGAGAGCTCGAATCAGGGCCGTCCGGCCTTGCTGATGGACATACCCGCCGTCCCCCTTGTTGTATTCCGGATCAAGCGGTGCGTTCATCAGGTCGCGCGCCCCCTGCAGGGACGCTTCGGCCATGCCGAGTTGCTCCTGAATGTAGGCGAGGTAGTTGCGGTTGTGCGCGTAGTTCCACATGTTGAAGGGAAATGTCATGCGCTGCTGCATGTACTTCTTCTCCACCCGGGTGGCGCGGTCCATCCAGATCGCGCCTTCGTGGTACATGCCCAGCCCGCTGTAGATGTGCCCCGGCATGTGGTTGGCGTGGCCGACGTTCCAGGCGATGCGACCGAAGTTCTCACAATTGTCCATGGCCTGGTCGCCGTGCTCGCCGTCATCCCAGTTGTGGATGAGGTAGTGGTGCGCGCCAATATGCTCCGGCTCGACGGCCAGCACCTGCTGACCGATTCGATCATTGCCGACCTTGCTGGAACCCCAGAGCGAATAAAGCAGGAAGACCGTCTTGGCCTCGTTATCGTCGGGAAAGGCGATGACGAGCTCCTCCAGTTCCGATGCCAGCGTCTCGAAGTCAATGCGCCCCGAGATGGGATCCATCGCGTCTTCCCAGACTTCGATGTACATCCGCTCGCGATCGGTCACGGAGTCCTTGCGTCTGATCGCTTCCTTGAGAATGGAAACGGCCCGCTCGCTCCCCCCCCGGCTCGCCGCGGCCCTGGCCAATCCCCAGTACGCCATCGCGCACTCGGGATCGAGCTTGAGACACCAGCGGAACGAACGTTCGGCTTCGTAGTACCAGAACGAATGCAGCAACGTGTTGCCCTGATCAAACCACGTCTGAACTTCAGGGACCTTGGTGGTGATTGGAAAATGCGTCGTCCCGATGCCTTCCATGACCCAGGGCTTCTGGCGAGGACCGACGTCGTAAGCCTCGCCATGCCCCGAGTGCCCGATGAAATCTTCACTCTCGTCATCGCCGGATGTCTGTGCGATGACGCTGGGACAGATCGCCAGGATGGCGCTCAAGATGAACGTATGGAGGCAAGTGCGATGCATCATGATCTCTTCCCTACTCACTTCAGAAAGTGAATTGAATCGTCCCCTTCAATCCAGCCAAATCTCCCCAAGGATCGCAGCTTTGTCTCATACCCACAAGTTGATTTTGGAAGCACTCCCCGGAATCGGGCCTGATCTCCCATCGATCAGAACCGAAAAGTCCAGCCGACCTTGCTCGTGACCTGGGTGAACGCGCTGTGGATGCGGGAGTCGATCACGTCGTAGCCCTGGTTGAGCACGAAAAAGACCTCGCTGCCCGGCTGGACGATCCACTTGAAGCGGCTGTTGAGCCCCATCGTGTCCGAGACGTTGTCGTACTGCACGAAGGTCTGCCAGGAGATGTCGGGCGTGAAGTAAATGTTGACCCGAGCCCGACCGATGCGGGTGATGAAGTCGCCCTCGTCCAGATCGATCTGGTTCTGCTCGAATTCGACGCTGAGGAATAGGTTCTTGGAGGCGCGCCATTCCACTTCGCCCCCCAATTGCCAGCGATCGCCCGACCAGAAATCCCCGATCAGGGCGTGGGCCGAAAACCGAAGGAGCCGGGCCCGGGAGCCTTCGTAACTGATTTTCCATTCATCCCAGTCATACGTATCGACGGGGAGAACCACGCCATCACTGATCTCGAAGGAATCGTCCAGGTCTTCCTTGAGCAGGCTGTATTCAAGCTGAATCTCGTCGCCGTACTCGGTCTCGATTTCAAAGATGTTGAAGCGGATGCTGCTGGATTCGAGCGAGTTGTCGAGATCCGTGATGAGTCTGGAAAAAACGCCCACGTCGATGCGGCGGATGTCAGTTCCGGGACGCCAGCGATAACGGAAGCGTCCGAAATACTCACGGATGCCGCGCCGGGGCACGAATCCCAGAGCCGGGTTGAACTCCTTGTCGATGTGCGTGAAACCGAGGTCCCAGTCGATGGTGTCGTTGGGATAGCCCACCTTGATGCCATAGGCCGTTTCGCCTCCATCGATGCCGGGTGTCTTGCTCTGCAGCACCCAGGCATTGCCGGTCGCGGTCTGATTCCCGTTGTATTCGCTGTCCCTGAAGTTGAAGTCGAAACCGACCACGGTGTTCGAACCGTTTGACGTGGGATCCCCGTTCGTGAAGATCATGCCCACTTCAGATTCCGCGAGCACGTTGTAGGAAAGCCGACCCACGGCGAGGTTCTTGTCGTCGATGTCGCTATGCTCGTCGGCCTGCACGTTGAGCAACCCGATGTTCAGGTCGCCCTGACGCCCGGTGACCTTGACGCCGGCCAGAATGTCCACGGCTTCACCACTGTTGCCAATGCCGATCCGCCGGGAAAAGAAGGGCAACGGATCTCGCCGAATCCCGCCAAAGTTAAAGATGCCGGCGTCCTGCAGGAAGAAGTCCCGCTTCTCCGGAAAAAACAGCGGGAACCGCGTGAGGTTCACCTGTCGCTCGTCCACTTCAGTTTCGGCAAAGTCCGTATTGACGGTGAACGCCGCCTTCAGCGAGGGCGTGATGTTGTAGAACAGGTCGAACCCGATGTCCGTCTCGGTATCGCTCTCGCCAGCGTTGTGATCCCGAAGATAGCTGGTCTTGCCATAGGGGACGAAATCAAGTCCCACCCCTTGCTCAAGACCTACGAGTCCTGAAAGCTCTCCTGCGTCGGAGATTGATCGAAACGATTTGTTTTGGAACGGGGCCGACCAGCGGATGTCCTCATTCTTCCGGCGGATCGACCTCTGAATGTTCAATCCCCAGGTGTCGTTGTTCTGGTCGAAATTTATCGTCTTGAAGGGGATCGCCATCTCGACCACCCAGCCCTCGTCATCGATGCTGGATTTGCCATACCAGATGCCATCCCAGTCGGTGCGAAAGTTGTTGTTGTTCTCGATCAACGCATCGGTCCGCCCCCCCACGGGATTCATCTCGAAGAAATACGCATTGCGCCGATCGTGGAACGTATCCAAAACGATGAGCACGCGATCGTCGAAGAAGAGCTGCCCCTCTCGCCTCATCTGGGTCGCGATGATCTTGTCGGGTTCGGAGTCGTAGCATCGGATCGCCACATAGAGAAAATCTGAATCGAAGAGAATCCGCACCACCGTCCGTTCGCTGGGTTCGGAATTTTCGACCGGCTCGACCTGCCTGAGGTTTTTGATGATGGTGGCTTTCTCCCAGACCGCCTCGTCGATCCGACCATCGATGATGGGAGGCTCATCCGTCCGGACGGCCACCGCCTCATGCGAGATATCGATCTGTGCAGACACGACCTCCGGGCTTCTGTCTTCCTTGTCCGAGCCGCACACGACAAGGGGACTCACCATCGTCAGGGCAAGCGTCGCGAGGATTGAAATCGTGGCGGGAAACCGCACGAAGAACTCCTGAATGCGTTCCGGGAGGAATCACGCCGGTCGGCGTGTAATCCGCCGGCTTGTTCTAACAACACCCTGGTCAGACGATGCCCAAGGCTGCCTTGCAGAGGTGAGACGTGTCCCGAAAGCGTTTCAAACCATCCACGCTATCGATCAGGGACTGCCAATCTCATGGACGAGTGGTTCATAAACGCTTACCGCACTTCAAGATGCAGGATGCAGACTCGAAAGAAACTCTCGAATGTCTTCGGGAATCGCAATGATACTTGATAATTTCGCAGATCGATCGCTCCAATTCAGCAAGGACACGATTCTCGCGTGTTCTTCTCGATACCCCCCATTGTGGAGGAACCCGATTCGCCAACTGATAAATATACACTAACATAGATCCACCATCTGAGATCATGGGGATCAGGATCCCCGATCACCCTATCATGGCGGCAATGGGCCAAAGAATCCTTGATTTCGTTCAGGCTGGACACGAACAACAATGTGTGATCGCATCCTGATATTCCCCCATTTGGAGCAAGACTGATGATTACCGTCGGCATGGATTACAAGATCATCCCCGGCAAGGATGACGAGTTCGTCAGCGTATTCAGCAAGGTCCTCGACATCATGAGTGACATGCCGGGACATGAGGAAACCCACCTGTACCGGGATGTCTACTCGGATCACGATTACCTCGTGGTCTCGGAATGGTCGGATGAAGACGCGTTCAAGGGCTTTATCGCGTCCGATCGTTTCAAGAACGTCACCGATTGGGGCAAGGAGAACGTTCTCCGGGAACGCCCAAGACATGAAATCTATGGTGGCGGATCAGGCGATGAGCATGTGGCCAAGTGCCCGGCTGGCATGCATTGACCTTGAGACCGGTCCTTGAATCAAGAAACCCGGCCTCGATGCGTCATCCAGATCAAACTCATCTATCCTCGAGGGTCATTCTCGCGTTATCAGCCATTTCTCGATGGAGCGAGCGATGGAACCTCGTTTGAATTGATGGAAGAGCCAATTTCTGGTTTGAGCCCAATGAACTTTCAAGAACGATCAGGGACAGTTTCCCGGTAGCCGATTGAAGTGATGGAACGACGACCTTCATGAACATCATGCAAGTCAATCCGAAGATGGGCGACACGACGGCTCGACGCCCCGGCCTGTGGTTGCCTCTGGGTTTGCTGTTCGCCAGTGCCTTGCCCGATGCGATGGTCGTCCCGGTCCTTCATGACCTGATGGTGGTGCGGTATGGGGTCAGCCCCGCGGCCTCACACGCGTTCATGTGCATCAACCTCGTCGGGGCCATTCTCGTGATTGGCCTGATTGGTCGATTGCGTCAACTCGGTACTTCTGGCTCCCCCGGCAAAATCATCGCGGTCGCCGCACTCGTCAACGCGTTGTTGTTGGCCCTGATGGCCTTGCCGATCGGTTTCTCGTTGACGCTGTTCGTTCGTTTCCTTGAAGGCGCGGCGGACCTGATCGTCTACGCCTTTTTGTTTGATTATCTTGCCAAAGCCGGGCCGAACGAATCCAAGGGACAGCGGATGGGGGCCGCGGCGACCTGTCTCATGCTGGGCATCGCCACGGGTATCGGGCTCGGGGGTTGGATCGGCAGCATCAACCCGGTCTTCGCACTTTGGATTGGTGCAATCTCGTGCCTGTTCGTGGCTCCGATCGCATTGCAGATTCGGACGATTGTCGTTGGGGAGTCATCAAACGAAACGACTGCAGATTCTCAGAGTCAACCATCACTCCGAGGCCCTTTGTGGCCATCGTTGGTGATGATGTTCTCCGACCGTGCGGTGGTTGGGGTTCTGATCAGCACGGTCCCCCTCTTCCTGGCTTCCAGGGCCGGGCTCAGTTCCGGAGAAATCGGCAGCCTCATCGGGGTGTCGATGCTCATGACCGCCCTCGGGGCCTGGCCGGCAGGACGATTGAGCGATCGCATCGGACCGCTTCGCTTGCGACTCTTCGCGGGATTGGTGTACGCCATCGCGTTCGCCTCGATCGTCTTCACGGCCATGGAGAGCACCACCATGCTGGCGTGCGCGATGCTGGCCTTCGGGATCGCCGGGGCGGCTCTCTTCGCCAGTTCACTGATGACGGTCGTCCAGAGCGGCCTCGGGCCGAGCGGCATGGCGGCCTATCACACCTCGGGAAACCTGGGCTTCCTGCTTGGTCCAGTGTGTGCAGGGCTGACCCTGAAGTATTTTGGCGGCCCAGGCATCGGCGTCTACGTCGCCATCATTGGCGGCACTGCCTTGATGCACGCAATCTCAACCACCATTGTGTTGTTCGGAACGAGTCTGGCCTGGCGACGATTGAAGATGCCTCCATCTGATGATGCAGAGTTGGCTACGGATCTTGCCTCTTCCTGAGATCGCCACCTTGATGCAGGTCGTGAACGCACGATCACCTTCAAGGCTCTGGAATTTCACCCTTCAGGATGATGGCGAGCTTGTCCGAATCGATATTTCCCCCCGAGATCACGCACACGATCTTGCCGGTTCCGGCCTGTCTTGACAGAGCCGAGGCCACCGACGCGCCCCCTGCCCCCTCGGCGACAACGCAATTGCGCTCGACAAGCAGATGGATCGCATCGGCGACTTGCCTGAGTGAGACGACGATTGAATCGGTCACCAGTTCGCTGACCAGGGGCCACATCTCCTCGAACACGCTCTTGCCCCCGATTCCATCCACAAAGCTGCGCGTATGTTCGATCGATGTGGGCGCACCAATCTGAAGTGAGGCCTTGAGGGGAGCTGCGGTTTCCACTTCGCAAGCGAACACGTTCGACTCGGGCTTCATATGTTGTAATGCGGTAGCGATCCCCGTGATCAGCCCTCCGCCACCGTACGGGACGATCACCGCGTCCACCTCGGGAAGATCTTCG
>JAPULD010000060.1 GCA_027295365.1 Planctomycetota bacterium | reverse complement strand
TGAAATTTGCCAGTCGGCCCAGCATGAGCCCGGCCGTAGAGGCCAGAGTCGACAAGTCGAGCATGTGGAGCTTGGATAAACTATGCGATCGGCAAAACATACAGACCGCGATGATGACGCCAATGATGCCCCCATGGCTGGACATCCCTCCCTGATTGATGGCCAACAATCCCCAGAACGGTGCCTTGCTCGTGAACGTGATAAACAGCATGGGATCGTAGAAGACGACATAGCCCAGGCGTCCCCCCAGCAACACGCCCAGAATCATGTAGAACATCAGGTCCCCCGCACCCTGGACACTGAGGGGCGAGCGATCGGTTTTCGCCATCCACCGAAAGAAGAGCCAGCTCAGCAGGAACCCCATCGCATAGGACAGCCCATACCATTTCACGCTGAACTTGCCCCACAGCGATATCGCGTCGGGGTCGAGCGTATGAAAATATGCTTCAGCAAGGAAGAGGCTCATGCCTTCATGGTTCTCCAGGAGTCGTTAGCCTATCAGGTCTCCACGCTATTTCCTCAGGACGAACGATTCATCATGAACGATCATGCACAATCACACGAAGAGCACGCATCCAAGCATCATCACGCCCCGGCGGAATTCCTCAGGCCCCAACAGCCAGCGGATCTCACCCCCACCCTGAAGATTCTGCTGACCGGGCAGACCTTGAGCGCCGATCAAACGGCGCTCGTGTTCGAGGCGATGATGACCGGGCAATGCCATCACAGCGAGATGGGGGCTTTGCTGGCCTTGCTGGCCACCCGAACGCCCACTTCGGACGAAATCCTCGGCGCGGCCCGGATCATGCGCAAACATGTCGATCGGTTGGAGTGTCAGAGTGATCCGGATCAGATGGTCGATACCGCCGGCACGGGAGGCGCACCAAAGACCTTCAACGTCTCCACCGCCGGGGCAATCGTCGCCGCCGCGGCAGGCGTCAAGGTCGCCAAGCATGGCAACCGATCACGCACCGGGAGGGGCTCAGCGGAAGTCCTGCTTGAATTGGGCGTCAACGTCGATGCCCCCCGCGAAGTCCAGGCCACATGCCTCGACGAGGCAAACGTGTGCTTCTGCTTCGCCATTCACCATCACCCGGCCACGAAACACATCATGCCGGTGCGGCAAGCGCTGGGCTTCCCGACGATTTTCAACCTGTTGGGCCCCCTGACGAATCCCGCCGGGGCCAGAAGGCAGGTGATGGGGGTCTACGAGGCAAGATTCCTGGAACCGATCGCGCAGGCTCTGGCCTCGCTCGGCGCGATACGGGCCATGGTCGTGCACAGCGAGGATGGGCTGGACGAGATCTCCATCTCCGCCCCGACGTCGATCATGCACGTGGAGGATGGAGAAATCCGGGAGGAAACCATTTCGCCCCAGCAGTTCGGCATGACGCTCTCGCCCCGAGCATCCGTCATGGCGAAAGATCTGCCCCACGCGGCTCAGATGATCAGGGATATTCTGGAGGGGCGAGAAACCGGACCGGCCCGGGACATGACGCTGCTCAACGCCGCCGCGGCAATTCTCGTGGGCGATGGCGCACCAACGCTGGCCGAGGCGATCGAACTGGCAAAGAAAGCGATCGACGAGGGATCGGCTCTTCAAACTCTGGAATCGCTGGCGACGTTGTCTCAGGGATGATCAATCGCGTTGCAGCAGAAGCATCGGGTACTCGAAGATGACGTGGTCCTGAATCGGGCCATGCCCGCCCTCGGTCAGTTCGATCGTCAGTTCGACGCCATCCAGTGGAATGTTGATCTCCACGCTCGGGTTCTCCGAGTTCATGCGCGTCTTGAACACTTCGTCGTCGTTGATGCGGATGATCAAGTCAAAGTCGGCCCAATGCCTTGAATCGGGCGGGATCGTTGCCCGGGTGGCAAAACGTCGGCAATCTGGTGGCAAGGAATACCGGGCGAGGATCGGTCCGCGAAATTCGATCGCCGACAGGTTGAGCGCAGCATCGGGGTTGAGCCGTTCGGGTCGAGTCAATGTGTAGCGCGATGCAGGCCCTTCGACGCGACTCGGTTCCAGAGTGGCCAAAGCAAGCAGGCGATCGGGATCGAGCAGTATTGAATCGAGTTCAGCAAGCTTGACCGGGATCGGCTTGGTTCCAGTCGAGAGCCACGTGCTATTGAGCTGGACGAATCCATCATCACCCACCTCGATCGTATCCACATCGAGCACCGTCCCGTTGTCGAACCATACCCTTCGACTGGTGCCTTTCCGGGGTCTGGATACCATCCGAACCGAAGCCACGTTCGAGCGCGGCACTTCCGTCAGTTGTCGCTCGCCATCGTTGTCAACTTCGATCTCCACCGGATCGTGCAGCGACACGATGAAGCCATCGAAACGATCGCCATTGACCAGCCTCAGAACGTCGCCATCCCCTGGTTCGGGAACGGTCGCCCCGGGTTGAAAGACGACGCTCTGGATGTCATCCAGCGGAATATCGAGTCGTCCCAGCCAGCGATGATTCCAGTTGAGTTCGCCATCGGTCTGATCAAACACCGAGGCAGGCACACCCGGGAAACGCTGCCCATCGGTAAGCACCAGCACGCCCTCGACGCTCCGGGACGACTTCTTCTTCGTATGCAGGATGGCGATACATTCGTTCAGATCGACCGTGATCCAGAGACCATCCTTGAGATGCACGAGCGAATCGCCCCTGATCTCGACCAGTCGGATGTGCTGGATGCGGAGCTCATCCTGGATGAGCAGGTAGTCACCCGAATCGGCGCGAAGCAACGTCGCCGGGTGAAAGGCGAGCAGGCACAGGCAATAGGTGAACAGCAGTCGTGGCAACGTCATGGTTATTTCTGGAATATCGGCAGATATCGCTTGGGCATTTGCAAAATGATAAGGCTCATGGCGGTGGCGTAGGCTCCGCCCGCATGATGATCGAGCCAGCCTCCGCTGCTGGACTGTTTGCCCATGAGTTCATCCGAGACCGCCGGCCACCAACGCTGCCAATGGGTGCCGCCAGCCAGGTACATCGCCTGGGCGGCGTAGTAATGCCCATAATAATAATGCGCCTGGCCCGGGCGGGCCCTTCCGGGCAACGCGTTTCGCATCAGGTAATCCAAACCCCGATCGATTGAATCGTCCTCGTGAATGCCGGCGTAGAAGAGACTCGCCACGCCCGCCGCGGTCCGGGGCCAAGCCGAGCCCCCCGCTTGAATCATGTATTTGAAACCGCCATCGGAATTCTGACAGGCTCGTACATATTGCACGGCTCGATCGATGGTTCGCTTCGGCACCTTGATGCCCGAGTTTCGCGCCGAGCGCAGGGCCATGATCTGGCAGATTGTCACGGAGATGTCGGCATCGACCGGCACCGGGTTGTAGCGCCAGCCGCCTTCGTCGTGTTGCGTGCCCACGATCAGTTCAATCGCCTTGACGAGGGCATCACGAACGCGGCTGTCCTCGGGAGTCATGCCATAGAGTTCGCCCAGGAAGAGGGTGGCGAAACCGTGGCCGTACATCGGACCATGCGAAGTCTCTGCCGCGATGAGTCCGGTCTCGGTCACGTTGCTGAGCACGAATTCGAGAGCACGTTCGACTTGTTCGCCATAAGGGCCTCGGCCTGGCAAATTGCCATCGCCCATGAAGGTCAGGGCACAGAGCGCCGTGATGCCGACATGCCGGCCATAGCGACCACGACCGAACGAGCCGTCGGAATTCTGCTGACTCTTGAGATAGACGAACCCGCGCTGCACGCTCTCGACCAATGCCGCACTCATCTCGTTCTCGAGGGGGGCGTTCTGCGCCCCGAGATCCTCTTCGGCGCGTTGCGGAGGTGGCGGGTCCTGTAAAGGCGTCGCCCGGAGCGTTTCCTCGGCCCACGCGGTCGAAGCCAGCAGCAGGGAACCGAGGAAGCATGTGGTTGTCATGGATCTCATGGTGTGTCTCCGAAACCAAACGCCGAGTTTACCGGGGGTTTTCCTCGGCAAGCTTCTTGTAATACTCGCTGGTCAAACGATCGTACAGGCTCGAATATTTCTCCTGACGTCCCTGCATCAGCATGTTGCGGATGCGATCCGGCAAACTGCCCCATTCACTGCGGGTTTCCTCGAGAATCGTATTGAGTTCACCCTCCTGGAGAGGCGGCGGTTCGGCTTCCCCCTGGCTCTCTTGGCTGCCCCCCTGGTTTTTCGCATCGGCCTGGGATTTCTTCTGTTGTTGATTCTTCCCTGGATTCTGTTGTTGTTCCTGCGACTGTTGCTGTTGTTGGGAGGAAGAGGATGAACTGCCGTTCTTGTTCTGCTTCTTGGCCTGATCGATGAGTTGCTGCAGCTTGCTGATGATGTCTTCCTGGACTCGCTGCGTGCCCAGTCCCGTATCGAACTTCACATCGAGCAGCTCGGCGCTGAGTTTCATCTTCTCCACGGCTTGCTTGAACGCGTCGGCAATCTGCTTCTCCGTGAGTTCCCGCTCCAGCTCTTCCTTCATTTCCCGATCGGCGGTTTCTTCAGCGCCGTCATCCTGCTTGTCCTTGTCGAGGCCAAGTAGATCATCCAACGAGGGCGGTGAATCCTCGTTCTTCTCATCTTGTTTCTGCTCCGGCGGATCAGTGGATGCCGGTGGCGCTGATGGTGGCGCCTCGTGCGCCACGACGAACCCAGTGGTCGTCAACAGGCACACCAGACCGAATCGAATGACGGAACATCGTTTCAATTCATCAAGCAGGATCATTGTTCGTCTCCTCATCATCATCGGCGTCCGGGTCTCGATCGACCGCTGGCGAGGGTCCCTGGCCAGTCATTGATTCGATCAGATCCTGGCCAATCTCCATCAAATCGCGTTGCTGCTGCCCGAGATCGCGCAGACGAGCTCGACGCTGGGCGGGCTCAAGATCGCCACGACCATCAATATTACGAGTCTGGTTGTACAGGTGTTCCTGCATGCCCTGCAGGAGTTTCAACTCGGCCACGGGGGGGATGAGCTGCTTTTTCTGCTGCTGGCCGCCTCCACCACCCGCATCGCCCTGTTGCTGGTCCTTGGCGAATTCCTCGGGTGGGAGCATCGTCTCTTCAAGCGCGGCAATCAGGCGACCCAGACTGTCGGCGATCTGCAGTTGCCGATCCGTCACGTCCACCCCGACTTCCCCTTCGATCAATCGGTCGCTGACGACGCTGGCCCAATCGTCGATGAGCTGATGCACGAGGGAGAACATCTTTGCCTCCATCAGTTCGGACGAGCGGCTGCGCAGCTCGTCGAGCCCGCTGCGGATTCGCTCCTGCACGCTGCCCTGTCGTCGCGCCTCGACCAACTGACGACGATCAAGCTGGTCGTTCCCCGACAGCCCCAGCGTCTCCATCCTCAACGCGACTTCCTGTTCGGCGAATCCTCGATACGCCTCGATCAGTTCCTCGCGTTGTCGTTTGGTCTCCTCCTCCTGGGTCTGCTCCTGAAGCTCCTCGGCAAGCTCCTTGGCCATCTTCAGCAGTTCGAGTGATCGATTCTCCGCCTCATCGGCGCTGGTCGCGTTGATCGGAATCGCACGGAGCGCCACCACCGCGGCCCCCTGGGCGTCCGCCGCCCGATCGAGCGCCCTGGCGATGCGTCGCGATTCCTGTCCCGCCGAGCGGGCCTCGGCCGCCACCGCCAACGTGTTCTGATTCAGTCGGATCATCGCTCGATCGCGATCGGTGAAATTCTCATCGTCAATGGCTCGCGCCAGCGATGTCAGTTCGTTCTCCTGGATGTTGATCAGTCGCTCGATTGATTCGATGAGACTGGCCAACTGACGAAGAAGCTCTTCGGCTTTGGCTTGCTTGGTCTCCTCCATCTTCTCGAGCATGCGCTTGAGCGTCTCCATGGATCGCTGCTGCGACTTGGAGGCCTGCTGGAGGCGATTCTCGCCAGCCCGCTGGGCCGCCTGCTCCATGTCGCGATCAAGCTCGCGCTGCTCGGCCTCCGCCGCGGCGGCCCGCATGCCTTCGGCGGCCTGAGGGTCGTGCTCCTCGATCGCCTCGGCCCGATCACGCGCCGATTCTGTGAGTTGGCGAGCCCGGTCGCGCAGTTCCATCTGCTTGTCGCGAATGCGATCCAGTTCGCTCTTCTGCTCCGCCGTGAGCTGCTCGCGGGTCTGCCCCAACGTCTCGCGACTGAGTTGCCCCGTTTCCGCGGCGAGCTTCGTCTGCTCCTCAAGCAACTGCTTGATCTGACGTGTCACCACCCAGGTGTCCTCGTCTCGATCCAGCAACTCGATGAGATCGGCCAGTTCGTTGCGAACTTCTTGTTGCTGCTCGACGATTTCCCGATCTTCCTCGGCGGCTTCCTTCACGTCATCAAGATCGAAGATTTCATCGTCCGGTTCGCCCGCTTCGCCGCTGGCTCCCGATTCTCCTTGTCCGGTTTCAGATTGTCCGGATTCGGATTGCCCGGTTTCTCCTGGTTTGGTTTGTCCTTCTCCCCCAGGTTGTGATTGGTCTTCGCCTTGAGACGACTCGCCTTGTTCCGAAGGCGATCCTTCGGTTCCTTGCGATTGTCGCACCGCCTGCTCCTGGGCCTGTTCGCTTTTGCGTCGCTCGATCTGCTCACTGGCCTTGGAGCTGGCCCGGCCCGCGAAATCAAGCAGGTCCTCGGATTGTCGCAAGAGTTCCTGAAGCTGTTCATCCTCAAGTTGATTGCGCTGCATCTGCTCCCGAATCTGTCGCACTTCCTCAAGCTGCGTGGAGACCCGATCCCCGATCTGCCCCTGGGCCCGATCCGTCCCGGGTTGCACGCCCTCCTCGGTGATGTCGTCCTGCAGCTCGCCTTGGTGCGCCTCGATCCGAATGGCGTTGTGCCGAACCGCGGCAAGCTGGCGCCGAAGATGCGTCGCGAGTTCCAACTCGCTGATCACGCGCAATCGGCGCACCGTCGATCGCACCGGCTCGTGCGTTGCCCCATGGAGTTCATAGATATCCTGGGCCACGCCCGTGACCAGCACGATGTCGCCTTCGACCAGTTCCAGAGTAGACAAGTCGAGATCCATCTCAATGGTCGCGGACTTGGCATCCACATCCCGAAATTCCCGCCACTCCGAAGGCAGGGCTTCTTCATCGTCGGGTTGATCGACGCCGGATCGTCGAACCGCCGCCTCGAGACCCAGTTGATTGACCGCGACATCGTCGCTTGCCTCGCCAATGAGGGGCACGACCGCCGTCGCCAGGACGGTCTCGTCGGCCTGGGGTTGCGTGATGGTGACGCTGGGGGGAAAATCCTCGACCGCGTTGATACGGAATGAAATCGGCTCGCTGCTGGTAAGCTCGTATTCATCCTCCAGATTGACTTCGATCGTCTTCGTTCCCTGCAACAACCACCGGAGCGTCCATTGCGAGGGCTCCTCGACATCATGATCGAATGAAATGGATTCGTCGCTGGAGAAGCCGAATGTCTCTTCGATCCAGCGTTCACGCAAGACACCGGGTTCCGGAACCGGCAGCGGCTTGTTCAACTCGATGTTCATCCGAACTTGAGAACCGATCAATGATGGCGTGTCGGTGACGGCACGATCGTCGAGCCCAGGTCCGAGCTGCGCCGTGTACTCGGGAAAACGGCCCGAAGCGTATGCCGGGGGCGTCACGATCAACGTGGTCGCGATGATGGCGGGGGGCATGACCAGCGTCACGCGTTCGCGAGGCGTGTTCGCATCGATGGTCCCGAAGTAAAATTCGATCACTTCGGCATTGGTATCCACAAGTCGCTCGTGTACACCCTCGGATTGATGCGTCATCACGATGTGTTGCCAATTGCCGAAGCGACCATCGATCTGCACGCGATAGTGCGCATCGACGCGCTGGTCGTCGGCGCCGCGGGTCACGTGCGCCCTCAGGGGGAGGGCGACATCACGGGGGAAAATCTCCCGCCCTTCGAGCACTTGATGCATATACGACTCGACGCCGGTGCGGGCGGGCCATTGCGCCGATCCGAAAGGCAGGAAAAGACGGGCCAGGCC
>JAPULD010000006.1 GCA_027295365.1 Planctomycetota bacterium | reverse complement strand
GGTTGAGCGTGAAGCCCGGACTGACCGGACTGTGGCAACTGCGAAGGACACGAGAACCAGGACTCGATTTTCAGGAATGGATCCGGTATGACATCGAATACGTGGAAAAGGCGAGTTTCGGACTTGATCTGAAAATCTTCTTCTCAACCTTCTTCGTCGTGCTCGGAAAGGGATCCGGTCATGCATCTGACACAACGGGGTAAACGGCGAATTATCATCCTGATCACGGGACTCGTGATCGTCGCCATCGCCCTTGGGGGTGTGTACGCGTTCCGGGATGTCTATCGGACCCGGCTGGCCGCAAAATCCCGAGACGCTGGGATGACGGCGTATCAGGAGGGGGATTACGCCACCGCGCTGATGAAGCTCAATTACCCGTTGCAGCGAAACCCTGACGACCTCGAAGCCCTCTTGGCGTTCGCCGACTGTCGTCTGAAAATCATCGAGGTCAATAATCGCCACATTCGCCAGGCTGAAGCCAGATTCCGCGACGTACTGCAACTGGATCAGGATAATCTCGTCGCGTTGGAGCAATTGCTCTGGATCTACGGTCGACTGGAAAACCGGCTCGAAGCCATGGACGTGGTTGACCACATTCTGCGCGTCAACCCGGATCACATTGATGCCTTGGCGACGAAGTACGCCTTGCTGTACTCCAAGCTGAAGGCGGGCGAACGATTCGATGACGATCCCGAGCAAATTGCGCGACGACTGATGGAACTTGAGCCGGACAAAATCAATTGGCGGAAGTTCATTCTGGAATTAATGCGAATCAAGCAGGTCCCGAACGAACAGATCATCGCGATGTGCGATGAATGGATCGAAGGCTATGAAGGCGATGGACGCCTTGAACTGCTCAAGGCGGAAACGCAGATGGTCCTGGGTGATGATGCCGCATCCAGGGTCACCGCCTTGGCTGCGGCGGCACTGGGAGCGGACTCGCTTGACGTGCTCGACTTGATGCTCAGTCTTTTTGATGTGCTCAGCATGATGTCGCCCTCTGATCCTGTTCTCTCCAAGACACGTCAGGATCTGTTGGATCGAACAAGGCAACGATTTCCGACTGAAGCGTGGGTATACGTGGCAATCATCCGCCAGCATTGGCGCAATGGTCATCATGCGATGGCGCTCCAGGTCATGGAACAGGCGATGGCATCGTCCGTTGAGATGGACGATCAATTCCTTCGATGGAAAGCGCTGCTGTTCATGTCCTCGAATCGATCGGCCGAGGCCGAGGCCGCAGTGAATGAACTGCTCGATCGTGTTGCGGACTTGCCCGTCACCCAGCGGGACGCAAGTCGCGCCTGGTCTCAGGCGATCCGATCCCGACTGAATGTTGGTGAAATCGGCTGGCCGGAAACGATTGAATCACTGTCCCGGGCGGGGGAATTGAATCGCCGCGATCCGATCCTGCAATACCTGCTCGGAGAAGCCTATCAGCAGATTGATGAGCATGACTTGGCGACGAGAGTGTTCGCGATGTCGATTCATCACGATCCGCTTTGGGTCAAGCCTTACGTTTCGATGGGGCGTTCTCTGCTTCGCCTCAGGCGTCCGGAACTTGCAATCAATACCCTGACGGACCTGCTTCGTCGTTCACCAAACGCTTCCCCGGAGGCCACCGTCCTGCTGGCCGAGGCGTGGATTGCCGCCGGTCGATCCGTCACGCAGATCGGATTGCTCTCGGATGGAAAAGGTAATGTGCTTGACCTGATCGGCATGCTTGAATTGATGTATGAGCGGACAGGCGGTTATGCACAGCTGGCCCGACTTCTCATGGAAGCCTATCTGACCTCAGGGGATGAGGAGACTGCGACGCATTTCGCTCAGCGCGTGATGCAGGAGGACGATCCGTCTCTCGACACCTTGCTCGCATTTTCTCAACTCATGCGAGAATTCGATCCGGAATTGTCAAGTCGATTGCTCGACAAGGCCCAGGAGAGACATGGTTTTACGCCCGGCCTCCTGGCGATGCAGGCGTTGCTCCTGATCGAACAAGGTGAAATCGAACAAGGAATCGGTCTTCTGGATCAGGCGGTGGAGAACGCTGCGTCAGCGGATGAGCGGCGTACGGCGATGATGAATCTCGCCATGGGAATCGCGAGGTGCGGGCATCGTCGGACAAATGCCATCCTGCACGAGTTGCTCAGGGAGATTCCGGATTCATACGAGCCGGCCAAGTATGTCCTGACCCAACCTGCGGCGTGGGAGGACCGCGCCTTGATCGATGCGTCCATCGATCAGATGGCGCGGATCACCGGGGAGAATTCACCCCGTGTCCTTCTCGCCAGGGGCAATGCCGTCCTTCGGTTTGAATCGGAGGATCCGGCCAAAATGGCCGTCACCCTGAGCCGGATCAGTGAGGTGTTGGAGACAACCCCCGATTCATTGCCGGCCTTGATCCTCATGGCGGAACTACTGTTGGGGGGCGACAACCCGGATCCGGAGAAGGCGGTTCTCTTTCTTCAGCGCGCGGTGGATGTTTATCCCACCGTCTGGGCCTTGTACCCACGGTTGATTTCGAGTCTTCAGTCGTTGGAAGACTTTGACCTCGCCAACGTGTACTTGCAGCGATTTACCAGCCGGACGGAGGATGCCACGACGTTGCAGCATGCGGAACGCAAGCTCCTGGAAGTCCAGGGTGACTTCGAGACCCTCGCACTTCGTATGCACGAGACGCTCGACCCAGACGCGTCCGTCGAGGAACGCCTCATGTTGGCGAGCCTCTACCAGCGGACGGGGCAGTTTGACCTGGCCGAGCAGACCTTTGAACAGTTGTTGACCATGGCCCCGAATCACGAGCTTCTGGCCGCTCAGGCGGCCGCGTTCTATGCCAGACGCAATCAGGTTGATCGGGCTCTCGCGCTGCTTGAAGCCTTCGTGCATCCCGAGCATCCTTCAAGAGCAAATCTGATGATCGGTTGGTTCCACGCAAGACGTGGGGAGGCAAGTCTCGCGCGGCAGGCCTTCAAGGAGGCGATCAAACTGGAGCCGGACGATCTGGAGGCGATTAATCAATATGTACGATTCTCGATCGAGTCGGGCTCGATGGGAACCGCCATGTCGGAGTTGGAGCGAGGCCTGAAACTCGATCCGACAAGTGAAGGCCTGCGAAAGACGAAGGCGATCGCACTGCTGCAACTCGGAGCGAAAGAACAAAGACAAGCACTCGAGATCATTGCCTCGCTGGGCGAATCGCATCGGCAATGGCTTGAGACGGAACGATTGGCGCAACGCGTCCGAGCTCAGGCGGAAGGCCCAATGAATCGCGACCTTGCCGAGGCTCGGCTGCTCATCGAAAAGTACGTACGCTATCTTCCGGCGTGGCGATTGGCCGTCAATATGCATTCCAATGTGGAGCTTCGCGATGAAGCCATCCAGCTTGCTCAACAAGCGAGTTCCACCCTGCCTTTCCAGGCTGAGCCCATGGAGTGGGCGACCCGATTGTTGATCCTCGATGGTCAGATTGATCAGGCCCTCGTTTCGGCCCGAAGTTGGCGCGAGCGATTGATCTCGGATCCGTTTCAAGCTGACGTCATCATCGCTTCGCTTTTGATTGAACGGGGCCACATCGACCAGGCGCTGCAACAACTCGATCCTCATGAGCCTCGATTTGTACGCATGGCATCCGAATCCTCGACCCCGGTGGCCGTCTGGCTTCGGGTGTTAATGCAGGATGGGGTCTTTGATCGTGCCGTGCCCCTTCTTCGTGATCATCAAAACGCCCGACAACGATGGTATGCCTTGTGTCGAGATCTGGAGATTCCCCAGGCACTGACGGCACTGGCTCTGGTTTCGCAATACCGTGGCGACACGACGACTGAAATATTCCTGCTGAGCCAGGAATGGGCTCTCTTGGGGCGCCGGGCTCATGACATGGCCTGTCTCGACGAGGCCGATCAGTTGGTTCGATTGATTGAAGATGATATGGAACTCAAGGTACAGGTGTTGCTCCTCAAGGCGACGATCGCCGCGGGTCGCAATGATTCCATGGCGACGGAATCGTACTATCGCCAGGCTTTGAGCCTCGACCCGAGGAATCCTGGTTTGCTGAACAACCTTGCGTACACCTTGCTACGACTCGATCCCGCATCCCCCGAGGCGTTGCAACTCTCCTCACGGGCCCTCGACCTGCTGCCCGGGAACCCCGACCTGCTCGATACGTATGGCACCGCATTACTGGGGGCCGGTCAATTCGACGCTGCGGCGCAGGTCATTCTGCAGGCGATCGCCGGCGATTCACAAAGCCCCACACCTCGCCTGACCTTGGCGAAAATTCGATTTCGTCAGGGACGATTCGACGAGGCGATGTCTCATGTGATGCGAGCCCAACTTCTGCTTGAGGCGATGCCGGTGCGGGACGAAATGATCTGGGCTGAAGCGCAGGAGCTGATGTCGCGAATTGAACAGCAGGCGGCTGCGGCCACTTCCTGATTAGGGTATCGTGATCACTCCTGATGGCTGACACATGCACATTGATCGTGGGTTCGCACGGCATGCTCGGCCGTGATCTTGTCAAGGCGGCGCAGAGTCGTCCGGGACGGGTTCTCGCGGTTGACCTGGAAGAACTGGATATCACGTCGAAGTCTGCGGTGGATTCGTATTTCGAACGGGAACATCCCTCACTCGTCATCAATGCGGCGGCCTATACCAACGTCGATGGAGCCGAGGACGATCCCGCAGCGGATCTGGTCAATCACATCGGGCCCGGCAATCTTGCCGAGGCGTGCGCCACTTCTGGCTCGTGCCTGGTGCACTTCTCGACGGACTACGTCTTCAACGGGAAAGCGAAAACGCCCTACACGATTCAGACGCCTCCCGATCCGGTCAATGCCTATGGGCGGACGAAACTGGACGGTGAACGGGCCATCCTTGCATCAAACGCCGAGCACTTGATCATTCGGACCAGTTGGCTTTTCGCGCCCCATGGAAACAATTTTCTCCTGACCATGCTTCGATTGGCCCGAGAACGTGATTCACTTGAGGTCGTTGATGATCAGGTGGGTCGCCCGACGTATGGTCCCGATCTGGTGGCCACGACGTTTCGCCTGATCGACTGCGGGGCTCGGGGGACGTTTCATGCCGCGAACGAGGGGGAATGCTCCTGGTTTGAATTCTCGAAAGAGATTTTCAAGGTGGCCGGAAAAACAATGCATGTCGAGGCATGCAATACTGAAGCATTTCCCCGTCCCGCGCCGAGACCCGCCTACAGCGTCCTGGATCTTTCTGTCACGATTGAGCTTGTCGGTGCGATTCAAAGCTGGCAGGGAGCGGTCCACGACTGCATCTCGGCCCTCGGTGATTCGGACGCCTTGGCCTGACGAAATGAACTCGATATCGGGCATAAAAAAAGGCAACCTGCAAGGGTCGCCTTCTTCAATCAGTGTGATTTCTTGATCAGGTGACTTTGCGGATAAATCGCTTCCGCGTCAGGATCATTCCGAACAAGCCAATGCTCGCCAGAAGGATCGGGGCGGGCAATGGAATGACTTGGCCGCCGATCGCTGAGATCTGGATCACCAGATCGTTGAAGTCTCGGTTGGAGCCTTCCAGCGATCCATCATCCCAGAACAAGAGCCAGATAACTGCGTTCGGGTCGTAGCCGAGATCGACAAGCCCGGCTCCGGTGATCATGTAGGTCACCATGTGATCCAGGCTGCCGGAGTTTTCGCCTTCAAGCGAGGATTGCAAACTGGTGCCATCTCTGCCCCAACGCCAATCACTGTTGAGCGTCACCTGACCATAGGTCATGTGAGTGCCGACAAAGGGATTGATCGACAACATGGAATCGCCGGTGTATCCGGACGTTGGATCGTCTGAACCCTGGAAGATGCCGAATGATTGACCAGCATCGCCATACACGGCTTGGGCGCTCATGAGAGACACGCCATCCGTCCACACCTGATCGTTCATGCCGGAACCGGATGATGAGAGCAGGTTGAGAGAACCGCTGTGGCCATCTCCGTTGTCGAAATCATGAATTCGTGTCGCGGTGATGGAGCCGTTGGTGAAGTTCACATCGCTACTGGAGAACGAGCCTCCGTAGAGTCCATTGAGAATTTCGGTGTGACTCAATTCACCACGAGCCGAAGGACTGCTGATGGTGGTGAAGCCGGCGTTCGCCGGGGCGGCGCACACGAACGAAGTGATTGCAGTGGCAATCATCGTCTGTACAAATTTTCTGCCCTTGGCTTTCAAGCCAATCACCTCGCTGAACCGTTTCGTGATCAGTCACGGACTGAAATAATCCGCAACCGCGGTATAGGCGGTTCTTCCCTACCCTGATTTATAAGCCAATTATGCGCATTTCTGATCACGTGTCTAGGAGTCTAAAGCTAGAAATGGCAATAATTTATACTCAATTTTTATTTTCGGACGCTAACCTTGATCCCATGCAAGATCGGTAATTTGGGATATCTTGAGTGTAGAGCAAAACTTGTTCTTCCAGATCTTGTTCAATTCGACCACTAAATCGTTGAATTCATGTCAATAACACCCAAATAATTATTGTGAGACCGATGAGACCCAGAATGCCGGCAAGGATGATGGCCGGGTAGTCGCGATCAGAACGGTCCGGAACGAAGCCGCCATTCTTCTCACGC
The DNA here is from genome assembly GCA_027295365.1 of Planctomycetota bacterium. Classification (GTDB taxonomy): domain Bacteria; phylum Planctomycetota; class Phycisphaerae; order Phycisphaerales; family SM1A02; genus JADFSH01. The sequence goes on along the minus strand of JAPULD010000006.1, from coordinate 1,715 downwards.
AGGATTTCGGCCAGAATTGGTTCGGCTTCCGTTCCCCCGCCTTCGTTGATGGGGATGAATTCTCGGGCCACACTTTCATCGAATCCTTGAAAATTCGGCTTTGCCTTCGGAGGGGTCGCCTCGATCGGAACCGTTTGCATTTCGACATGAATTTCGTTCAGCAGCGCGTCCCGATGCGATAGCTCTTCGCGCAATTCCCCGGCCTGGTGTTGTGCCTCGCTGAGTCGTGCGCGCAGCCTCAGCATTTCACGTTCATCCGGGGCATGTGAATCACGTTGTTGCAACGCATTGATCTGCTCGAGGAGAGCATCACGCTCGCGTTCACCTTCCTCAGCTTGAGCCTGAAGGTCGCTTCGCAATGTTTCAAGTCGCTCGGCTTTTTCAGAAAGCGCCGCTAATCGATTATCCTGCTGCTCACGCGTCGACGATTCATGCCTGAGCTGTCGGAGTTCTTCTTGCAGGCGTTCGAGTTCCGTATCGCGATCATCCCTGGCATTCGATTCACGCAACTGGAAGGCGTCGATCTGTTCGTGCAGGGCATCCCGTTCACGCTCACCCTGTTCAGTCTGATCCTGGAGATTGCTTCGCATCGATTCGAGTCGCTCTGTCTATTTTGAAAGCGCTTCCATACGAACTTCCTGCTGTTCGTGCGTCGATGCTTCCTGCCTGAGTTGTTGAAGCTCTTCCTGCAGACGTTCGAGTTCCGCATCGCGTTCATGCAATGACGATTCCAACTCAACGACACGAGGCGAATCCGGTTCGGGAGCATCGGATGATTCGGCGGTAATCACAGGCTCAAATGAAACGATTTCATCGTCGTCGGCGATCTGTTCGTCCTGATCGATGAACTTGATCAACGCCGGGCCGATCCGGATCAGGTCGCCATCCTCGAGTATGCAGAACTGAGTCTTTTCGCCATTGACGATCGTGCCGAACGTTGAGTTGAGATCTCTCAACTTCGCGTGTGTGCCATCAAACTCAATCTCGATATGTCGGCGGCTCACGGATTTGTTGCGCAGGATGATCGTGTTGTCAGACCCCCGACCAAGGGTAATGGTCGATTCCTCAAGCCGAACGCGTTGCGGCTGGCTCTGGTTGTCAGATTTGATTTCGAGAATCGGCATGCCACCACTCACGCGTGTCGCTCCGGGTCATCTTCTATTTTGCCATCGGTTGGTCGCTGAGTCGCGTTGAATCTTCAATTCTCATTTTTGATGGCGAAAAGTATGATTATTGGACGTGGGGAGGACAATGGGGTCTTTACCCAAGGATTCATTGCGATTCAGATTGAGGCGAACCACACCAGCACCCGGGAAAGGCCGAAGACAGAGGTATCGCAAGGCTTTCGTATATCGGGACGCCAAGGGCGTTCTGGCGGCGAATCGGAACATGGACGAGCATCAACCACCAGAGCAGGAGCCTACGCACAACAGCGATCTGACGCCTTCCAAAGAGGCGTCCGATATCCAATTGCCCATCGAGGATGAAAGTGGCGCTGTCGAGAATCTTCCGATTGAAGCCACGCTCGACGAAGTGGAACAAGTGCTCGACGACATTCCGAGTGATATGCCAGACGTCACCGGAATTGACCCTGGTAAATCCTCTGATGACGCCTCCGATGAAAATCTCGATGAGTCACACGACGTCTCGAACGATGAGACCACTGATGACACTTACATTCTGGAAACGCTGGAGTCGAATCGAGACGCAAGGTT
>JAPULD010000059.1 GCA_027295365.1 Planctomycetota bacterium | reverse complement strand
GTGGCACTGGCTTCCAGCCCGAGCATCAGGGAACCTGAACGGGCAGGATGCCCCTTCCACCATGACAAGGGGGCTCATTCTGATAGGCACTTTTCGCTCCGAGGCAATTTTCGTTTCTCAATCATCACGTAGGGTTCCAGCCGCTATGCTGGCCGATTTCCCTCCAGAATGAGAAATGCACTATGAGTCAGAACCCGAAAGTCGATGTGAGCCAGCCTGAATTTGATCAAGACGATGTCGCAAGCAATCCTTCGAAGTTGCCTTCATTGGCGCAGGTGATCGAGTTGAGGCTGTCGAGACGCGAGGCATTGGGGGGGATGCTGGCCAGCGTCGCCGCGACGAGCCTGCCTTCGAATCTTTTCGCATCGACCCTGGATTCTGAGAAACAAGGTGCTTCAACGCTGACGTTTGAAGAGATCGATCGAACGTTGACGCCGCATCATCGCGTCAGTCCGGGGCATCAGGCTCAGGTGTTGATCCGATGGGGTGATCGCGTGTTCGCCGATGCGCCGCTGTACGATCCGCTCAACCTTGATGGAGCTTCACAAGTCAGGCAGTTTGGCTACAACAACGATTTCATCGCCTTCATGCCTCTGCCCCTGGGTTCGGACAATTCCACCCGGGGCTTGCTGTGTGTCAGTCACGAGTACACCAAGTCAGCCCTCATGTTTGATCAGTTCACCCATCGCCTGGAAATGACCAGCCAACAGGTGGATGTGGAGATGATGGCCCATGGACAAACGATCATCGAGATCCAACTCGTCGATGGCGACTGGGAGACGGTGCTCGATGGGAAATTCAATCGGCGCATCACGGCTCTGACGCCCACGATCATCTCGGGACCCGCGGCGGGGCACCCCCGGATGCGAACCACCGACGATTCCACGGGACGCCAATGTCTGGGCACGATCAACAATTGTGCGGGAGGATTCACCCCTTGGGGGACGGTGTTGATCGCCGAAGAGAATTTCAACTATTACTTCGATGGCGATCGCACCAAGACTTCTGAAGCGGATCACCTGACGCGATATGGAATTCCTTCCACGCTGTACAACTGGAGTGATTTTCACGATCGATTCCATCTTGAAAAGGAACCCCATGAACCCAACCGGTTTGGGTGGGTGGTGGAGATCGATCCCTACGATCCGGACTCGACGCCCATCAAGCGCACCGCCCTGGGGCGATGCAAGCACGAGGGGGCGACGGTCGTCATCAACCACGATGGGCGGATCGTTGTCTACTCGGGTGATGACCAGCGGTACGAATACGTCTACAAGTTCGTTTCCACTGGAGCCTACAACGCGGAAAATCGCGAAGCGAATCGCCACCTGCTTGATGATGGCATTCTTTATGTCGCCAAGTTTCTCGAGGACGGGACGTGTGAATGGAAGCCATTGGTCTGGGGCCAGGGGCCTCTGACGGCGGAAAACGGTTTCCACAACCAGGGCGATGTCCTCATCAGCACGCGCCAGTCGGCGGATCTGCTGGGGGCGACGCCCATGGATCGACCCGAAGATGTGGAGCCCAACCCCGTGACGGGCAAGGTCTATGTCATGCTCACAAAGAATCCCAGTCGAACTGAAGAGCGAATCGACATGGCCAATCCCCGAGCGATCAATCGCTTTGGACACATCATCGAACTCGTTCCCCCGGAAGGCGGGAAGAGCAAACGCCCGGATCATGCCGCCCCGACATTTCACTGGAACATCTTCTTGCAGGCGGGTGATCCCGATCAACCCGAACACGAAGCGATCTACCATCCCGATGTCTCGCGGAACGGCTGGCTCGTCAACCCCGACAATGCGGCGTTTGACAACAAGGGAAGATTGTGGATCGCCTCCGATCAGGGAGAGATGCAAGCGAAAAACGGCATTGCCGATGGCATGTGGGCATGCGACACCCAAGGCGATGGGCGGGCCTTGACGAAAATGTTTTTCGCCTGCCCCATCGGGGCGGAAATGTGCGGCCCTTGCTTCACCCCCGACGGCACGACAATGTTCCTCGCCGTGCAGCACCCCGGGGAAGAGGGCGGCGAAAAACCCTCGACGTTTGCCGACCCGGCGACTCGCTGGCCTGACTTCAAGGATGGCGTCCCCCCTCGCCCTTCCGTCGTGGCGGTGCGGCGTGACGATGGGGGAGAGATCGGGGGATAGGGCTGTGTCGTTCCTGACCTTCTTTGAATTCTCGAAGTGCTCGGCGTCGGTTGACCCGGGCATATGATGTCTACATGTCTCAAGATTCCACTACCGTCGATCTTCCCTTGCATAGCTCCACGCCCGACGCCTGGGCGATCGAGGTCTTGCGCGAACCCCTTGCGCTTCTGAACGATCACGCCCATCTGGAAAAGAAGGCTGCGACTAATGCGCTGGAATTGCTGCATCGCTGGCCCGAGCCTTCGCCGCCCGAGAACTGGGTGCAGGTGATGACGGCCGTCGCCCGGGACGAGATCGATCACCTGGCGATCGTGACCAAGCTGCTCGCCCGGCGGGGCGGGGAACTGACCAAGAATCATGGCAATCCCTACGCCAAGGCCTTGCGCGAGTTGGTGCGTCGAGGGAAAGGCACGGAGGAACTGATGGACCGGTTGATGGTCGCAGCCTTGATCGAGGCCCGGTCGTGCGAACGGTTTGAGGTCCTGAGTCGGAATTGTGGCGACGATGAGGTCTTGGCCAAGCTTTACGCGGAACTCTGGGCATCGGAGCATGGTCATTTTCGCGTCTTCATCAACTTTGCGCGCGATTTGTTGCCCGATGATGTCGTTGACGAGCGGTGGGAGGAAATGCTCAAGGAAGAGGCGGCCATTCTTCAACGCCAGCCTCCGGGGCCTCGGATCCACAGTTGGCCATCCAACGATGGCAGTGGGTCTGAATAGTCAGCGACATGCCATCAATGGAAACGAGGACCTGAAGATGGTTTCGAGGATGAAGGTTGGTTCGACGAATGTCTTCCTCAATCGATATACGATCCATCGACATCCCGGGATCTGTCAGCCTGCGTGGTATCAGACCTGGCTGAGAGAATTCGCTCGTCGGCAACACAAGGCGCGAACTTTCGCACCGAACCGTAACACGAACACCGTGAACGCTTGTGTGCCGCCCCCTCGCAATTGAGCTTGCACCTTGTCCGGATTGACGGCTCCGCCTCGTGTCTTCACTTCGACGATGCCGGCCTGTTCCGATTGGAGCCAGGCCTTGACGTTCTTCAGCCGCCAGGGCATCTCCTTCTCGACTCTGAACGATGTCAGCCAGGGGGATTCCAAGTTCCGTTCTGAGGTCAAGAGTCCAAGCTGTGGATGGAGACTGGCCATCCCCAATTCCTGGGCCAGTGTTCCCATCAGGCCGGCCCGCTCCAAGGCCGGATCGATGGCATGGATCCAGTTCTTGAGTTCGCCGAATTCGGGGTTTTGGGGAGTGCCGGTAAACTGAACGACTTGAGAATCTTCCGAAAGCATGGTCGCGGTCCGGCGTCCCGGGTTGAAGGCCAGCTTTCCAGACCAAAGCACCGCTTGGGTCAGCGTCCCCCTTTCATTGATGATCTCGATCTCCATGGGGATCGAAGTCAATTTTTCGAGGGCCTCCAGATCGACCCCCGGGCCAAGCTTGATGGCGCCATCGTGATTGTCTCGCAGAAGTTGCGCGATATATTCAGGGCCGGGCTGATACTCTTCGAATCGCCAATGACGACGGGGATTCGTGGATGACTCATCCCGTCGGGACGGATCGAGATGAAAGACTGCGTCATTGAGTGAAAACGTCTGCACATCCCGGGACTCGGTGTCGCATTGTGCATTCTCGCCGGCCATCCAGGCGCGAAGCGGGTCGGCATCGATGGCCAGAACCGGCGCGACGGGTTGGAGGCTCATGGCATCGCCACCAATCCCGCAACAGAGATCGACGATGCGATCAGGTTGAATTGATGCGAATCGTTGAGCCTTATGTAGAGCCACGAGTTCTGAGCTCGCCTGCTCCATTCCCACGACGTCGGCCACCAGGCGATCGGTATTTGTGAATTTGGCCCTTGCCTTGACGCGAGCCCTCAGCAGTTCGATGGCCACATTGATGAGCGAGGCATCCCAGTCCTTGCGCAGACGCATCAGGTTCGACGACGTTATTTCAGGATCGCGCTGCAGGGCATCCAGGAGCGGCGCCGTTTGCGGTTGCAGCAAAAGCCCCCAGAGTTTGATTGGATCGTCGGGGGATGTCATGGCGGCATAATTGGGAATGTACTCAGGGATGGCCGGTGGAGCCGACCCGTTAGGATAATAACTTGAGAATGGTCACGTACTCATCCTCCGCAGCCTCGGGGTCGGATGTCGTCTCGGCGACGACTTGCTTGAGCGTGACCAGCATACGTTTACGTAACGAATAGATGATACTGTTGACACTTGATGCGGAGTCAATGCCGTATTGTTCGGCAAGGGATTTGGACGTGGGCGCTGCACTGCCGTTGATGGCCGGCTGAATGACTCGATCCATGAAGATAGACCAATGTTGACTTTTGGATCCTTCACAATTCTTCTCGCACCGCTTGAGTGCTTCAAGCAGCAATCGTCCGGCCCAGAGGCGATTATAGAGCTTGTCCGGCGGATCGTCCTGGCGATGAATCATGTCCTCTTCAATCTTGGCCGTCTGCTCCAATGAAATCTTCAAGTGCTCACCACGGCTGGTGGATCGCCGATGTTGGTCAACCATGTAATTTTGCAGCGCCTTGAGAATGAAGGTGCGCAGCTTGGCCCGCGATGCATCCGCCTGGCTGAAGAGTTTGCGGTTGAGTATGACATCGCTAAAAAAAGCCTGGGTGATTTCGGCGGCATTTTCCTGGTCTTGTCCCCGCTTGCGTAGGAACGAGTAGACCGCAGGCCAATAAATCTGAGAGAGCCGGGCCAGGGCGTCGGCTCGATCGCTCTCGTCGTCAGATCGCAGGGCTTCGATCAAGCTCCAATGCGTCTTCTTGAATTCAACATGTGACTGATGCAAATCCATTGGGTTGCAAATATGTTGATGCTTCTCGTCTGAGTCAATCGACAGATCATTGACGACAGTGCAGGGTTGATCGCAAGTCTTCAGGTCACTTGATACCCTGAAAACACCTCTTGCATGCTATCAATATATAGTGTTCGTCGCTAACTTATGATTATTGAATCATGGATTTGAAGAATTCAAGAGTGTTTCGACCAATATCTCCTTGTGATGTGCGTATCCAAGTGGGGGGCGGCCCTGAGTGTCCATGAATGACTGTCTCACCCCGCCGGAGTCCGTACCCATGGTTGCTGATAACAATCCATCAATCTCAGATCTGACCCACCTCTCTGGCCAACAAGCCACTCAATTGCTTCAGGTGCTGTTGACGGAGATGGACGAGGCTCCAGATTTCGGCATGGAGATGCCGACCCAGATCGACCAGTATCTGATCGAGAAACAATTGGGTCAGGGGAGTGGGGGAACCGTGTATCGAGGGGTGCGCAAGGGTTCGGAGCGGCGTGTGGCGGTGAAGCTGATGCATGCCGTGATCGATCAGGAATCAAGGGGCAAACGAGCCTGGCGGGAGTTGGAACTTCTGGAGCAGTTGCATCTTCCGGGTTTTCCACATGTCTACGACTATGGACTGGATCATGGCCGATTGTTCATCGTCTCCGATCACATCGCCGGAAAGCCCTTGCTCCGGTATTGCCTCGATCACGACCTGGATGGCGAAGCGAGGGTTCGCCTGCTCATCAAGGTGGCCCGGAATCTACAGACCTTGCACGAGCATGGCGTGATTCATCGCGACCTCAAGCCTTCCAACGTGTTGGTGGATCACTCAGGCGAACCCGTCATCATCGACCTCGGGATCGCCATGCTGATCGATGATGATCGCCATGAATCGTTGACGCTCGAAGGCTCTCCGATCGGAAGTCCGGCGTACATGCCGCCCGAGCAGGCCCGGGGCGAACTCAAGCGGATATCAACTCGAAGCGACCTGTACAGTTTCACCGCCATGGCCTGCGAAGTCCTGACCGGCCAGACGCCTCACGATGTGAAGGTGCCCCTCCACGAGGCGATTCGTCGCGTGGCCCAGGAGCCGCCCCGACCCGCGAAAATGCTGGATGTGACGCTCCCCACGACGCTGGCGAACATCATTGATCATGGACTGGCCATGGAGCCCGAACACCGATACGCCTCGGCGTCGGAAATGGTGAGCGATTTCCAGCATTGGCTCGATGGCAGACCCATTGAATGGCAGAAGCCGGGGTGGTTGGAACGCCAGCGGATGTTGATGAAACGGAATCCGAAGGCATGGTTTATGCGAGTCGGGGTATGGATCATGCTTCTCCTGGTGATCGGTACCAGTTACGGCATGTACGAGTACAAGCATTACGCGGATGGTGTTCGAGAGCGTTCGAAAAGTCTAGCCGAATCGGTTGTTTTCGATGTCTATGCGGGTCAAATCACGGGATCGGCCCCGGCCATCAGAGGTGAAGAGTTTGTAACGCAACCGCTCGAGCGAAAAGTGGAGATTTTAATTAAATTCATTGATCTGTGCATGAAAGATCCGAAAGGGCGCAAGATGATTTCCGACCACCTAGGAGAAACCAATGCCGAATGAAAACGATGATTTTTGCATAAGTTTGCGAGAGCTAATGCAAGCGGCCTGCGCTGCAGATCCAGATGGTTCAGAGTGCGAAGATCTTACTGGATTGTACGAAACCTTTTGCCGAAATCAGAGTCCGGAGGCGGCCCCGGGAGTCGAAGCGACAAGTGAGGATAAGTTAATGGCCGTCGCGAAGGTCGCTCTGCTTGCCTACAAGCAGTCGAAACCCAAGTAGACCTCGATGCTTTGAATGGGATACATGACAAAGCGGTGAAGACTTTCACCGTGCCATACTCATGTGGCCATGATTCTTCTGCAACGCGGAAGTGGGTTGATTCGATCCACAGGAGACATGAATGCCTCAGAAACGTTTGTTTCTCGAATTCAAGGAACTGGTGAACAAACTTAAGGAAACCGTTGACAGTTCCACAAATCCGGAAGGACCACTGGTCGAACCCAGTAAGACTTCTGCGATCACCTATGCCGACGACATCAGGAATCGGGTACACGATATCCTTGTCGATTCCGTGTACGACTACCTTTCCCCCGAAATGCTCCCGACAATCAACGATGGCAAAGTCAATACGCTCGTCAATCTGATCAAGACCTGGTCCGATGAGGCGGATGCGATGGATGACGATGGGGACGACCAAGGGGTCGTTGATCGACTCACGGGTATCGGGGATCTGATTTCAAGTCTGAATTCCGCCATCGATCATGGAAATGAATGACCCCATGGACGCGCCGGTGACATATTGATAATGCAGTCATTGAGACTTGTATTTTCAGATGACTGATTGATTTGGGTACGAATTGGCCAACTCCCAGGGAGGCTGGTTCGTACCCTTTTTGTTTTCGGACTTTGGTGTTCCGAGTAATTCAATTGCGACGATCGTGCCGGATGCTCCAATAACTCTTTGCTCAAGATCCGGAGCGTCGCACAGGAGTGGAACTCTAGATATGACAAGAGCTTCGGTGCACCTCGTGAAATTCTCATTTCTGTTGAAACTTGACTTGAACTTGCTTGACATGATCAAATGGAGCTGTAAGCTATAGGTGTATACGGGAGGAAAAACTCCCTTTAATTCCCATTACCCCCGGAAGCGCCCGGCGGTTGAGTTTCCCCAACTCCCGCCGGGTTTTTTTATGTCAACAAGCGTACGTGACACCATGAGAACACTCGGTCTCCTGGGGGGGATGAGTTGGGAATCGACGATTCCTTACTACCGAATCATCAACGAAACAGTGAAGCGTGAACTGGGCGATCTGCATTCGGCACCCTTGCTCTTGCACAGCTTTGACTTCACCCGGATCGAGCGATTGCAGGCCGATGAGAATTGGATCGAACTGGCCATGATCCTGACTGAGGCGGCGCGCAATCTGGTTTCGTGCGGAGCGCAGGGACTTGTCATCTGTTCGAATACCATGCATCGCGTGGCTCAGGAAATCCAATCGCAGTTGGACATCCCTTTGCTTCACATCGTCGAGGCGACAGCTCAAGAGATCAGCGGCGCGAACATCGATTCCATCGGGCTCCTCGGTACCCGATTTACCATGGAGCAGGAATTTTATCGTGGCCGCCTGAAGTCAAGGTATGGACTCAAGGTCGTCATTCCCGATGATATTGATCGGACGCTGGTCCATCGAGTGATCTACGACGAACTCTGTCAGGGAGTCATTCGGGATGCCAGCCGCATTGAATTTCTTCGAATCATCGAGGGCATGAGCAAAAACGGAGCCCAAGGCGTCATCCTCGGCTGTACTGAAATAAGTCTGCTTGTGCCTCCATCCGTGTGCCCGATTCACGCCTTTGATACGACGGCCATTCATGCAGAATTCGCAGCGCAATGGGCTTTGGGAAACTCGGCCTGAGTAATCCTGAGAGACACTGTGCGGTTCTGAGGCACTGGATATGGGGAGTGTAGAGGCCTGGAATCCCCATCTTACGGAATTGGTTTTTTTATTTCAATATCTCCTCGATCGGTACGTAAATAAAGACGACCGGACAGACCCTGGGCGGTTTCGGGTGCGATGCCGACTTGGCATGCCGACCTGGCATAAGGTGGGAAGGGGGGCATCAGAGATATTCTGGT
>JAPULD010000058.1 GCA_027295365.1 Planctomycetota bacterium | reverse complement strand
TGGTCGGCCTCGACACGCCCAGCGTTGATTTGCAGAACTCGAAGGATCTGCCCTCGCACGCGCGTTTCCTCGCCAACGACATGGCCATCCTGGAAGGGCTCGTGCTCGCCGACGTCCCGGCGGGCCTCTACGAACTGATCGCCCTACCCCTGAAGCTGATGGGGTTTGACGCGAGCCCAGTCCGAGCGGTGCTGCGTTCCCTTTAGCTACGCGTGAACGCACGCGGGGAATGGCAACGGTCGAACGCCTCGATGGTTCAGCCCTGCCGCTTCCTCATCATGATTCTAATCGTGGGCACGCCGATGATCATCGCGTTGGCCAGCGCCAGTCCAGGGAGCAGGTACGACAGCCAGTTCAGGTTCTCGGGCAAGGGCATGGGCCTGATCAACTGGTAGGCGAAGCTGAACAACCAGAACAGGAGCACCATCATGGCGAAGGTGAGCACGCGCTTGTTGCCTTTGGGTTTGGTGAAGACGAAGTAGGCGAAGAAGCCCCCCATCACGAGGAGGTTGAAGCTGAAGTATGCGTTCAGCGCGAAGAGGGCCCAGCCGATGGTGGGGGCGGACTCGGGAACGTACTCCGCCCAGCCAAACTGCATCGGGAGGAAGAAGTGGTAGACCGCCATGGCCAGCGTCTGGATGGCGCCGAAGCGCAACAGGTACAGTTCGAGGTTTTTCATGTGTTGATCCGTCGCTGGTGTCTGGGGCATTTTCAAATCGTCGCGATGACTTTCGCCTCCACGCAGATCGGGGCGGGCAGGGCGGTGACCTCGACGGTCGTCCGCGTGGGGTTCGGCTTCCCCGATTCCGGCGGTCCCGCAAAATACTCCGCGAAGACCTTATTCATCGTCTGGAAATCATCGGCGATGTTCGTCAGGAACACCTGCACATCCACCACGTTGGCGAGGCGCGAACCCGAATCCTCCAGTACTGCGACGATGTTGTCGAAACACGAACGGCATTGGGCCTCGATGTCGTACTCGACAATGGCGCCATTCTCGTCCAGCGTCACCCCCGGAATCTTCTGGAGACTCTCGCTCTTGGGTCCGGGGGTCCGGGGGCCGAAACCCGAGAGAAACAACAAGTTGCCGGCTCTTTTGGCGTGGGGGTAGGGGCCCACCGGTTCGGGGGCGCGGGTGCTCATGATGCTTGCATCGGACATCGGAAATTCCTTCACGTGTGGTTGATTTTCACACAGATGTTCTTGGGCTCGGTAAAGAAATTCAAGGCGTACTCACCCCCTTCGCGTCCCACACCGCTTTGTTTCATGCCCCCGAACGGCACGCGCAGGTCGCGAAGAAGCCAGCAGTTGATCCAGACGGTGCCGGCCTGGATTTTTCCCGCCACGCGATGGGCCCGATCCAGGTCGCTCGTCCACACGGTTGAAGACAGCCCATAGACCGTCGAGTTCGCCATGGTGATCGCCTCATCCTCGTCATCAAAGGGCGTCACCGTCACCACGGGGCCGAAGATCTCTTCCTGATTGGTGCGGCAACCCGGCCCCAGCCCGGTGATCACCGCGGGATTTAGAAAGAACCCGTCTTTGCATCGTACGTTTAGTCCTTCCGGGGGCGGGGGAGGACGATCGCCACCACAATGGATGGTGCCGCCTTCTTCCTTGGCGAGATCAATGCACTTCAAGACCTTGTCCAGATGATCTTTCGAGACGATCGCGCCTTGTTTGGTTTCCTCTTCGAGGGGGTCGCCCACCTTCAGAGACTTCGCCGCGGCAACCAGACCATCAACGACTTGATCAAAGACGGCGCGCTGGGCGAAGATGCGCGAGCCGCACAGGCAGATCTGACCCTGGTTGGCGAATGACGATTGCACGGAAATCTTGATCGCAGCCTGAAGATTTGCATCGGCAAAGATCAGGTTGGGGTTCTTGCCTCCCAGTTCGAGCGAGACCTTCTTGAACATCGGACCGGCGGTGCGCGCGATCGAGGCTCCCGTGGCCGACCCCCCGGTAAACGAAATGACCGGGACATCCGGATGAGACACGATGGCCTGGCCCGCCTTGGCGCCGAGGCCATGGACGATGTTCAACACGCCCGGGGGAAATCCCGCTTCGATGCACAACTCCGAAAGCATGAACGCGGTCATGGGCGTCACTTCCGATGGCTTGGCGACCACGGTGCAACCCGCCGCGAGGGCCGGGGCGATCTTCCAGGTGAACAGGTAGAGGGGCAGGTTCCAGGGCGAGATGCACCCGGCGACCCCCGCGGGTTGCCGCATGGTGTAATTGATCGCCTGGCCATCCGTGAAATGAACTTCGCTGCTGGTGTGCAAAATGGCCGTGGCGAAGAATCGCAGGTTGCTCACGGCTCTGGGAATGTCAACCATCCGCGCCAGCCACAAAGGCTTGCCATTGTCGATCGTTTCGGCCCGGGCGAGTTTTTCCAGGTTCGCTTCGACCAGAGACGCGAGCGAGAGCATTGCATCGGACCGTTCGGACGCGCTGGCCTGCGACCACCCTTGGAAGGCGCGGGTGGCGGCATCGACGGCGAGTTGCACATCACCCTCATCACTGTCCGGCGTTTGCGAATACACCTTCCCCGTCGCGGGTTCGACGTTGTCGAGGTATGCCCCGCCTTGGGGTTCGATCAGATTTCCATCGATGTAGTTGGCGATTGTCTGCATCGGTTATGACTTCACGACGCCGCGAGTCGGCCTCCATCGACGAGGAGGTTGACGCCATTGACGTAGGACGCCCCGGGGGAGGCAAGGAACGCGACGACCGCGCCCATTTCTTCGGGGGTGCCAAATCGTTCCATGGGCACCGTGCCTTGCATCTGCTTTTCCATCTCGGGCACGCTCACGCCCATCTTGCCCGCCTTGGTGGCGATGATGGAATGCAAACGCACTGTGTCGAAGAAGCCGGGCAGGACATTGTTGACCGTGATCCCGAAGGGGGCCAGTTCGCTGGCCAGCGTTCTCGCCCAGTTTGCCACCGCGCCGCGAATCGTGTTCGACACGCCCAGCCCCTTGACGGGAATCACCACTGAGGTGGAGATGATGTTGATCACCCGGCCATACCCGGCTTCTTTCATTCCGGGCAGCGTCTCCTGCACCAGGGCCTGATTACACAGCAGGTGTTGCTTGAATGCTGAGAGAAAAGCCTCGGGATCAGCCTCGTTCGCAGGGCCCGCGGGTGGCCCTCCAGTGTTGTTGACGAGGATCTGCACGTGGCTGGTCGAATCCAGGTGCACCCGGATGGACTCCCGGACGCCGGCATGATCGGAAAAATCGGCGACGATGAACTCGTGATTCTGGCCATGGTCCGTGGCCAGTGCATCGCGCGTCTTCTCAAGCGTCTCTTCGTTTCGTGCGACCAGGACGATTTCCGCCCCGGCCCGGGCCAGTTCCTCGGCGCAGCCCCGTCCCAATCCCTGGGTCGAGCCGCACACCATCGCGCGTTTGCCTTGCAGTGTAAACATGAATCGTGGTCTCCTTGAATCGGGGAGGATACCACGAAGGGGTGGAGAGCGGAGATTCGAGAAGGGGGACTGATGTCAGCCGGCGAGTTTCACACCACACTCGGGACAAGCGTTATGGTCGGATCCTTGCAGGTCGTAGTTACACTTCATGCAGTGGCCACGCTTGAGTCGGATCATGCGGCGAAATGCGAAGGGACCGGGGATCAGAAGCCAGAGAAGTGCGGCGTAGAAGGTCGTATTTATGACATGTCCTCGCCAGATAGGAAGCGCGGGGAGCATTCTGGGCACACCTGTTATCTGCCAAACTGGAAACGGCATATCAACCATTCCATACTTGCTCTTCGGATCGAAAGACAAGATTCCTTTTTTATCTTCCGAAGTGTGTCCGTGCGCACCCCAGATTGTCTTCATTGGCCACCCTCTCCCCTCAATACTGCGTACTTCAAGAAATAACAGTTCGCCTCTTGCGTCCTTGAATGCATCCGTTTCCAAATTCAGGAAGTGCTCGCCCCAGTGCGGCAATATGCTCGAAACAGGAAGTTCGGTTCTGAAAATCTGCATCTCTTCATCGAATGATCCTTTGGCTCGAATGCTGTGGAAACGGATTGATCCAAATGATTCAAATGAACTCAATTCCCACGAATCGGTGAAGGAGTTCTCAGTCCTGATCGTGGGATCGTTGATTACCCAGAGATTGATGAACATCGCACACCCCCACGCAACAGCGACATTGACGATCGCGCCCAACACCAGAAAAAGCAGGATGACCCGGAGTCGCTTCATGGATTGGTCATCTCCGTGCCGCACTCGGGGCAGGCGTCGTGGTCTGTCCCGCGGAAGTCGTAGGCGCAGTTCTCGCAGAGACCTCGCCATCGGCGCAGCATACGACGAAGCACCATCGGGAGTCGCGAGAGCAACCAGAGCGGAATGGCGTAGAAAATCACATTGACCACAAAGCCTGGCCAGAGGGGGCGGATCGGAATGAAACGACCGGCAATCGAAAATCCGTTGCAATACCACTGAAAGGGAGTCGGAAAATGAAACTCAAACCATCTTTCCATGGCCAAAGTTCGGGCCGGCCATCCGCGCTGCACGACTTCGACGCTGTAGTTACTTTGCTTACTCCTTTGCACTACCCACTCGGCATGGCTGAGTTCAAGAGAGTCGGCTACAGGTCCCGTAGTCGCGATCAGTGATATGAATCGACTTCCAGTCGAATCTTTTATCCATACAATTTCTGGAAGTTCCGGCCAACCCGATCCCGAAGCACGAGCCCAGGAAGAAATGTAGGCTGCTTCAATCGTGCCCTCATGTCCAGGCACATTTGGTGGATCAGGTACATTTTGATCTCCCCAGATCTGAAACCCCCACGCCACGGCGACATTGACGATCGCGCCCAACAGTAGAAAAAGCAGGATGACCCAGAGTCGCTTCATGCCTTGGTCACCTCCGTGCCGCATTCGGGGCAGTTGGCGTGATCGTTCCCTCGCAAGTCGTAGTTGCAGTGTTGACACCTTCCATGACGGCGTCGGATGAACCGTCGCCACGATCGAAAACCAAACACGGTGCCGGCAATCAGCAAAGCGTAGGTGAGGCTATTGATTATCAGGGCCATGGGCTTTACGCCATAGGGAATTGATGCATCGCCAAATGCAATGGCTTGATCGGTGGTTATTAATAAATTCTGCTCGGCAGACCAACCCTGGAAACAGGACATGGGCCATCCAATATGAAGCTGAGAGAGAAATGGCCCGGTCTGTCCCGCCATTATCCCACCTCTGGTAAATCTGGATTGGTCGTCTGACAAATCAAGACGACGTATGGCAAACGTCGAGACTGATTTTCCAAGGATTGGATAGTGTTGATACCAGTCCACGAGCGTCTGCTCAGCCATGAGGGCACGAATCTCCGTGGGTGTGATTTCGGATTCCCATGTCGGCAGCTTTGATTCCGCAATCCCGAACACCATGGCTGCCCCGAACGCGACCATGAGGTTGAGAATGATCCCCAAGGCTAGGAAAAGCAGGATGACCCGGTATCGCTTCACGATGGAATTGTAGTCGCGTCAATGGTGGCACGGGCTTCCAGCCCGTGCTATGGAAGACTCGAACGGGCAGGATGCCTGTTCCACCGGGATACAACATCGGAAGATTCCGCTACGCTTTGGCCATGAACGAGACTTCGACCACGATCAACCAGACTGCGGCGCGCTTGCAGCCATTCGGCACCACCATCTTCACCGAGTTCAGCATTCTTGCGGTGCAACATGATGCGGTAAACCTGGGGCAGGGGTTTCCTAATTTTGATGGGCCCGATTTCGTCAAGCAAGCCGCGATCGAGGCGATCGAGGCGGGGCACAACCAGTACGCGAGGAGTCATGGCCTCCCGATCCTCGACAAAGCCATCGCCGATCGGTTCAAGATCGATTCGGGAATGGAGATCGATCCCGAGGCGAACGTCACCGTCAC
The DNA here is from genome assembly GCA_027295365.1 of Planctomycetota bacterium. Taxonomy (GTDB): domain Bacteria; phylum Planctomycetota; class Phycisphaerae; order Phycisphaerales; family SM1A02; genus JADFSH01. Next base: position 64 of record JAPULD010000058.1, on the reverse strand, counting down.
GTCGGGCTGCACCGAGGCGATCGCGGCGACCCTGCTGGGGCTCGTCAACCCGGGCGAGGAGGTC
>JAPULD010000057.1 GCA_027295365.1 Planctomycetota bacterium | reverse complement strand
GTGCCGACATCGGTCGGCCAGTGGCAGGACGGGATTCCCAGAATCGTCAGGGCCTCGTTCAGACTTCGAGTCCCTGTCCGGCTGAGCCCGATCCCAAAGACCTTGTTGAAGTCCTTCATCCGTCACTCCTGCACCTGAATCATCTGAAGCGGATCACGAGACCACTGTGGTCTCGACGCATTGATTGCCATTTCAAGTTTGTGATCGATGAGTCTACAGTATCATGAGCGCCAACGAATAACTATGACCAAGGATAAACGAAGCATATGAGACGCATGGGACGTAACCCGGAAATCGCACCACACGCTCATGTCGAGGAGACGCAGAAGGCATCCTTCGGAAGCCGATGCGGATTCCTTGATCGATGTGGCAAGTTATTATAGGAATGTAGGTCAATTCGGCGAAGTGCATTCTTCGACTGGTTTCTTCTCGCCCGTCACCGTCAGCTGGATATAGGGCTTCTCGGCACCAAGGAATTCAAAGGAGGTTCCGAGTTCAGACTCCCAGCGCTTGCCGATCGCGAACTCTTCATCACGACCGGCATCATCGAGGAGTATGACACAGCCTGGTTTGAGCCGCGCCCTCATGACCGGGACGATGCCGTATCGTCCTCCTTTGGTGTCGCCCGGAGGACCATCGCAGATGATCAGGGAAAAGCTGTCTGGCATGGTTTCCAACGGGGCGTCGTACCAACAATACGCTCCGAAATCCTTGAGCGGCTTTGCGTCCAGGACGACGGAATCAAGCTTGTACTTGTCCAGATACTTTTGCACTCTCGCTGCCCAGACCGGGGTGTGCTCGAGGGCCCAGTACTTCTGGCCCCGCTGATGGGCAATCGCCCCCAGCAGGATGGTGGACAACCCGGAACCACATTCCAAGGTCGGGCCATCTGTATCCATTGCCTTGGCAATGCAACCGGCAATGTATTCATCCAGCGCGCTCCATCCCTCGTTGCCCCAGCCGTAGATCAAGTCGATGATGATGGGATTTCCGGGATGTGCACATGCCCCGGGATCCTTGAGGAACTGCTTCATGGCGCGCCCGAAAACATACTCCCGGTGGGTGGCCCGAAGAAACCCCCGGGTTCGTGAGGGCAAGAATATTCGTACGATGCGAGCAAGCTGATTCATGGGGATTTTCTCAAGCATCCGAACGTCGAGTGGAGACGTCTCGGCGAGCATGGAATGTGACCTTTCCATGAGGGATTTTGCGTATCTGGGATATCGACATATTCAATCGAACACGCAATCGAAATGCATGACATTCCGAAGGGCGGTAACCGCCTAGGTCCTGTCTCGATGGATCCCTGTATCAATCGAATCTCCTCCCCCACTCAGTGTGGAAGCTCTCAAGGTGATGCCTCAGATGATCCTTCAGACTATTCCATTCGGGAAGCAGCCTCAAGACAATCATTCAGTTCTCGCAGACGATTCGTCCATCCGCGATCAATGTAATCCCGCCAGACCTCAACCGCCCGGGCACAGATTTGCAAGCGTCGTTCCTCCGAGGCCAGAGCCCAGGCACATTGTTCCTCCAGATCGCTGAAATCCCATTTCACCGGCACATAGGTTTGGTAAGGCTGGTAAATATTCGGCCAGGTCTCAAGGTGGCTCATGTCGGGCTTGATGAGGATCGCCCCGGCGGCGATCGCCTCAAAATCCCGCCAGCACACTTCGCCATAGCCAAAGGGGCTGATGCACGCCTTGCTTTGACACAGTTCATCCCAGAACCGCGCGGGATCAACCCCCTCGCTGGTGACGATCGAGGGTTGATGATCAAGGGCGCTGACCGCTTTGAGGCTGCGCTCCCTCATGTGGCGATACCAGGGCGTGCCGTGCAAGGCCCCAAGCCGGCAATGAACTTCAATCGTCCGGGAAGTCGATTCGTATCGCCTTTGGTTCAACTTGGCCACGAGATGTCGATCGGTGGCGAAATTCCAGCCCACGAACAGTTTCGATTCCAGCGCCTGGGCGGGAACCCCCTCCTCCAGTTGAGGCTTCAACGATTCATCCCATTGCGATTCATACTCGATCAGATTGGTATCATGAAATCCCTGCACGTATCGATCACGATCACGGACCACATGCTTCTTCACGTACACGTCAACCAATGGAAAAAGCCAGGGTTGCGGCAAATGAATCGGGGCGTACCAATCGAGAAATACAATCTTTGCCTCGGGCCTCGTCTGCCTCACATCGGCGATGATCGACTCGACCTGATCTCGAGGCGTGTTGAACCAACTCTGCAGCAGTACAACATCCGGTTTCATCCGGCGCCAGGGCTTGATCTTCAAGGCTCGTGGTCGCGACATCTCATACACGACCGGCCCCCCTTGCCCTTGCGGGTCAGCCGAAACGCCCGGCCAGCGAACAAGTGGATTGATCATGGCCTGAGGAATCCGATGTTCCTCGCTCAGTACTAACCACCCCTCGCCCCCGGACGAAGAACGCCCGGAGTGTGATCGTGGCAACCTCAGACGCACGGCATCCATCGCGCGTCGCATTGCCTCCTTGGAGAGGGTTTTTCGTAAATTGGAGAAGGGTGAATTCAACCGCACGCTCCAGGCTTCAGATGCCTTCTCAAGAGAAAATTCGTCGCGAACCTGACCTCCGGCCAAGGTCCTATAACGATCCTCAAGATGATCGGTGATATGAGCGTTACCAATCCAGACATCTTCCTCTTGTTTTCGGCCAATTGAAGGGTATCCTGCGCAAGATTGGGAAGTCGGGCAACCTGCCGACGCCTTGGGGCGTGAAGCGGTCAAGCTCAGAAATCGTCGTCTTCATCGTCCACCGGCACCCCACAAAGGAGTCGCATGCGACATTGTCTTGTCTTCGGCTGAACGAACCCCCGATTCTCGGAACCCAGGCCCTGAATCCACCGATAATACCTTTGGTTGAAACGGATTCAGAACCCCGAACAAGCGTTGCAGGACACCCCTCAGGCCGAGAGCGCACAACCTGAATTTCAACGGGTACGAATCGGCAGCGCGATTTGAACTCGTGACTGAAAAAAGGAATGCTTAGGAATACCCGACCAATCATCGGGCGATGAATGGATTCATGATCGCACCCCAGCCTTCAAATCGGTATGCACTCGCTCCCATGCAACAGGGGATGCTATTCCATTACCTCACCTCGGGCGATGGTGGCGTCGATATCGAGCAGATCGTCTGCACCTTGCAGGAGTCGCTGGACCTCGAAACATTCCGCCAGGCCTGGGCTGACGTCGCACAATGCCATCCCGTGTTCCGGACTCGCTTCCAATGGGAAGGGCTCGACGAGCCTCTGCAGGAAGTACTGGACGAAGCCGAGTTGTCCTGGACGCTTCATGATTATCGGAATTTCGATTCGGATCAGCAGGAACAACATCTCAGCGCATTCTTGCGCGAGGATCGCCATCAAGGTTTCGACCTCTCTCGCGCTCCCCTCATGCGGCTCACCTGCCTGCAGATGGCCGACACCCACTTCGTGATCGTCTGGACCTTCAACCACATCATTCTCGACGGACGATCCTTTCCGATCGTCTTGAACGAAGTCTTCGCCCGGTATGAAGCGAGTGTGAAAGGTCGGGAGTATCAGGCGAAGCCCCCCCGCCCTTACGAACATCACATCGAGCACTTGTCCACCCAAGATCTTTCGGGGGACGAGGCGAAACGCTTCTGGACCACAAGACTTGAAGGCTTCGACACGCCTACCGAGCTGCCGGGCGTCGAGACCGAGGCGATCGAACTGAACGCCGAGGAGGATGACCAGGGCGAACTGGGTCTGCGTCTCTCCGAAACCGCGACGACCCGCCTTATGGAAATGTCGAGACGTCATGACGCGACCATGAACAACTTCGTGCAAGGCGCCTGGGCGTTGTTGCTGAGTCGCTATACCAATTCATCGGATGTGCTCTTCGGGGCCGCCCGGGCGGGACGCCGGAGCAGCGTGGAGGGGGCTCAGGACATGGTGGGCCACTTCATCAACACGGTTCCCGTGCGAATGAAGCTGGATTCCCAACAAACCGTCATCGAATGGTTCCAGGACATCAGAGCCGACCAGCGTGACGTCTGGAAGCATGAACAAACGCCGCTCGTGGACATTCAGTCCTGGAGCGAAGTTCCGTCGGGCCGTCATCTGTTCGACACGATCCTTGTTTTCGACAACTTCCACCTCAACACGTATCTGCAGAATCAGGGCGGGGCCTGGAGCAACCGGCATTTTGAATTGGTGGAAAAAACGAATTTCCCGCTGACCCTCTATGGCAACGTCGAGCCGGAAATGCTGCTGAGGCTGGCCTTCGATCGAACACGTTTCTCCGATGAGACGATACAACGGATGCTGCAACATCTGGTGCAGATCCTCGATGAAATCAGTCGTCGGCCGGAGGCGAAGCTGGGCGACCTGACCATGCTGACCGACGAAGAGCGCCAGCTCGTGCTCGTCAAGTTCAACGCCACCGAGACTGCCTATTCCCGTGAGTCGTGCATTCACCAGCTCATCGAGCAGCAGGTCAAGAAGACGCCCGACGCCATTGCCCTGGCGTTTGAAGATCGAGAACTGACGTATCGCGAACTGAATGCATCCGCGAACCAACTGGCGCGACACCTCTCGGCCCGGGGCGTCGGCCCCGATGTACTGGTGGGCGTCTGCCTCGAACGCTCCGTGGAAATGATGATCGCCATCCTGGGCGTGTTGAAGGCGGGTGGGGCCTACGTCCCTCTCGATCCGGCCTTCCCCAAGGATCGTGTGGCATTCATGATCGAGGATAGCGGCACCTCATGGCTCATCACCCAGGAATCGCTGGCCGACGAACTCCAAGTGGGAGACGCGGAGATCCTGTGCCTCGATTCGGACTGGCCCACCATCGTGCGGGAAGACAATTCGGATCTTGCTTCGAATGTCTCGTCCAAACATCTTGCATACGTGATCTACACCTCGGGCTCGACCGGCAAGCCCAAGGGGGTCATGGTCGAACATCGCAACGTGATGAACTTCTTCACAGGCATGGATCAACGGATCTCCCCCCCCCGGTCTGCGGACGAGACGCCCGGCGTCTGGTTAGCCGTCACGAGTCTATCCTTCGACATCTCCGTGTTGGAATTGTTCTACACCCTGGCCCGGGGATTCAAGGTCGTGCTGTACAAGGAGCCCGATCGATCGGCTCCGATGCGACACTTGTCCGCTGAAGCCGCCTCGAAGACGATCGACTTCAGCCTCTTCTACTTCGCCAGTGATGAAAGCGAAAAGACCGCGGACAAATACAAGCTGTTGCTGGAAGGCGCGAAGTTCGCAGACGAAAACGGGTTCGTCGCGGTCTCCACCCCCGAACGCCATTTTCACGCATTCGGTGGGTTGTTTCCAAACCCGGCCGTGGCCGGGGCGGCTCTGGCCTCGATCACCAAGAACATCCAGATCAGGGCCGGCTCCGTCGTGCTACCCCTGCATCATCCGATTCGCGTGGCGGAAGATTGGTCACTGGTCGACAACCTCTCGCAGGGCCGCGTCGGTATCTCCTTCGCCTCAGGATGGCAACCCGTCGATTTCGTGTTGCGTCCCGAAAACTATGCCGAACGTCACAAGGTGATGTACGAAGGCATCGAGACGGTGCGCAAACTCTGGCGAGGCGAGAAGGTCGAATTTCCCGACGCCAACGGCGCCATGCAGTCGATCGGCACGTTGCCCCGTCCCGTGCAGGATGAACTGCCGATCTGGATCACGTCCGCCGGCAGCGCCGACACCTGGCGCAGCGCCGGGGCCATCGGCGCCAACATCCTCACCCATCTGCTGGGCCAATCCATCGAGGAGATTGGCGAGAAGATCGCCATCTACAAGGAAGCCCGGGCCAAGGCGGGCCACGATCCCGATGGTGGCAACGTCACCCTGATGCTGCACACCTTCGTTGGTGATGACATCGAATTCGTGAAGCATACCGTCCGTCAGCCCATGATGGACTACCTTGCCAGCTCGTTGAGCCTGGTCAAGAACGTCGTCAGCTCCTGGACCGCCTTCAAACGCCGCAGCGATGGCACGACCGCCGTCGCCCCCGACCTCGATATTAAAAGCCTCTCCAAAGAGGAAATGCACGACCTGCTCGAGTTCTCCTTCGAACGCTACTTCGAGACGAGTGGCTTGTTTGGCACCCCTGACTCATGCCAGGACATCATCGATACGCTCAAGGAAACTGGCATTGACGAGATCGCGTGCCTCATCGACTTTGGCATCGACTCGGACACCGTGCTCGCCCACCTGTATCACCTCAACAAGGTTCGCAAGCTTTCAATCGAGCGTACCGCGTCGGGACCGGCCCGGGAAGATTCCATCGGCAAACTCATCCTCGAGCATGGCGTCACGCATCTGCAATGCACGCCTTCGATGGCCTCGATGATTCTGCTCGATGATGAGGCGAAGGACGCCCTGACGAAAATCGACACGCTCATGATCGGGGGGGAAGCCTTCCCCACGTCGCTCGCCCGGGACCTGAGAGCCTCGACCCAGGCCAACATCATCAACATGTACGGCCCCACCGAGACCACGATCTGGTCCTCCACCGAACCGATTCAAGGTGACGAAACGAGCATCAGCATCGGCACCCCGGTCGCAAACACCGAGCTGTACATTCTGGATGAAAGCCTGCAACCATTGCCCGTGGGCGTTCCGGGTGAATTGTTCATCGGTGGCGATGGCGTCGTCCGAGGCTATCACAACCGTCCCGAATTGACGGCCGAGCGATTCATCGCCCACCCTTTTCGGAATCAGGCGAATGCCCGTCTCTACCGGACCGGTGATATCGCGCGCTGGATGGCCGACGGTCGTATGGACTTTCTTGGTCGCTGCGATCATCAGGTCAAGCTTCGCGGGTATCGCATTGAACTGGGAGAAATCGAATCGGGTCTGGCCTTGCACGAGTCCGTGCGCGAAGCGGTGGTCATCGCCCGAGAGGACACCCCTGGCGATGTGAGGCTCGTCGCCTATCTGGTCCCGGTCGAGAACGATTCGATCGACGAAAACGAGCTTCGCGAGATGTTGAGGGAGATGCTTCCGGAATACATGTTGCCTTCCCATTATGTGGTTCTGGACGCCTATCCTTTAACCCCGAACCGCAAGGTCGATCGCAAGGCTCTGCCTGCGCCAGACCAGTCGGGTTCGGAATCGAAACTTGAGGCCATACTTCCCACCAACGATGTCGAGCTGACCATCATCGAGATCTGGAAGGAAGTCCTGGGCGTCGCCAGCGCAGGCATCGAGGACAACTTCTTCGATCTGGGCGGGCATTCCCTGCTCGCGGTCAAGACCCACCGAAGGCTCGCCGAGTCCTTCCAGAGAACGATCACGATTACCGACCTGTTCCGTTATCCCACCGTGAGGGCTCTGGCGGAGTTCCTGAATGACGAAACCCCCGGAATCCCCGGCGCATCCCTGCAGAAGTCTGAGGATCGCGCCGAGACCAGACGAGAAATGATGGCCAAACGCCGGCAACGCCGGACAAGGCAAGGTTCGACCAAAGGGTAAGGAGTCCATCGAGGCATGTCCGGCTCGAGTCAATACGAGATCGGCCCCAACGACGTCGCCATCGTCGGGCGATCGGCACGCGTCCCGAGCTGTCCCGATGTCGATTCGTTCTGGCGCGCCTTGCGCGATGGTGAAGAGTGCATCAAACCCTACACCGACGAGCAGCTTCTCGAAGCGGGCGTCGAGGCAGGCATGCTCGCGGATCCCAACTACGTCAAGGCGGGTGGTCACCTCGAACAGATGGAATACTTCGATGCGAGCTTTTTTGGATTCTCTCCCAAGGACGCCGGCATCACGGATCCCCAGCACCGGCACTTCTATGAATGCGTCTGGGAGGCGATGGAGAACGCGGGGCACACCTCGCGTAACTTCGACGGCTCGATCGGCGTGTTCGCGGGTTGTGGCCCCAACATGTATTTCATGCGCAATGTCATGACGAACCCCGACCTGGTTCGTTCGGTCGGTTATTTCCTCCTTCGTCATACGGGCAACGACCGCGACTTCCTGCCCACGGGTATTTCCTACAAGCTCAACTTCCGAGGCCCCAGTGTCGCAGTGCAGACCGCCTGCTCCACCTCGCTGGTCGCCACGCACATGGCTTGCCAAAGCCTGCTCAATGGCGAGTGCGACATGGCCCTGGCCGGGGGCGTCACCATCTCGCTACCCCATCGGCAAGGGTATCTCTTTCGGGAAAGCGAAATTCTGGACCCGACGGGACATTGCCGCGCATTTGATGCGAACTCCGCCGGCACGGTGATCACGTCGGGCGTGGGGGTCGTCATTTTGCGTCGTCTCGAAGACGCTCTGGAGGATGGCGATCACATTCACGCGATTATCAAGGGTTCGGCCATCAATAATGATGGCGCGAACAAGGTCGGCTACCTCGCCCCCAGCGTCGAAGGCCATGCGGAAGTCGTCGCCGAAGCGTTGGCCTTGGCCGGTCTCGAAGCCGATGACATTTCCTATCTCGAAACCCATGGCACGGGAACCGCGGTGGGCGATCCGATCGAGATCGCCGCCTTGACCGAAGCCTTTCGACGCTCCACGAAGCGCACGCAGTTCTGCCCCGTCGGCTCGGTCAAGGCCAGCATCGGCCACACCGATACCGCGGCTGGCGTCGTGGGCATGATCAAGGTCGTCGAATCACTCAAGCATCGGCATATCCCCAAGAGCCTGAACTACGAATCTCCAAATCCTCATATCGATTTCGCCACCAGTCCCTTCTTCGTCAATGCGGAAGGGCGCGAATGGAAATCGGATGGCCAGCCTCGCCGGGCGGGGATCAGTTCACTGGGCGTGGGAGGCACCAACGCCCATGTGATCGTCGAGGAATCACCAGAGTCATTGCCATCCGATGCGGCGCGGCCCTGGGAAACACTAATCCTCTCGGCCAAGACCAAGACCGCGCTCGAGGCAAGGACCGACCAGCTCGCCGAGCATCTGAAGTCGCATCCTGAACTGAATCTCTCTGATGTCGCCCACACCCTGCAAATCGGGCGCGAGCCGTTCGAGCATCGAAGAATCGTCGCGGTGCAATCGCTCGACGATGCGATCTCGACGCTCCAATCACGCGATCCGCAACGAATCGCAAGCGGCAAGTGCGATGCGGGCCAACCATCGATCGTTTTCATGTTCCCCGGGGGCGGCGCGCAATACCCCAACATGGGGCGTGAACTGTACGAGACGGAATCCGTCTATCGCGAGGCCATCGATGAATGCCTGCGCCTGCTGTCGTCCCACATCGATTTTGACCTGAAGTCGATGATGTATCCCATCAGTGGAAACGAGGAGCAGGCGGCAAAGGATTTGCGAGGCGTCACCGCATCCATCTGCAGCATCTTCAGCACGTCCTATGCGACCGCCCAACTCTGGATCAGCCGAGGGGTGGAACCCGAGAGCATGACGGGACACAGTCTGGGCGAGTATGTGGCCGCCTGTCTGGCGGGGGTGTTTTCGCTGGATGATGCCTTGAAGATCGTCGCCTTGAGGGGCAAGGTCCTGGGGAACGTCCCCGGGGCATCCATGCTCTCGGTGGCGTTACCCGAAGATGAAGTCCGCGCCCTGCTTGGTGATGACCTTGATCTCTCGGCCATCAATGGTCCCGAGTTCTGCCTTGTTTCGGGGACGGATGAGCAGATCGACGCCTTGCAGAAGACGCTCGAGGAACGCGAGGTTGATTGCCGCAAGCTTCTCATCGCCGCGGCGAGTCATTGCCGCCTGCTGGAGCCGAGTCTGGACGAATTCCGAGCCGGGCTTCAGTCCATCACGCTACATCAGCCTCAGAAACGTTTCATCTGCAACGTGACCGGCACCTGGGCCAAACCCGACGACGTGACGGATCCGGAATATTGGGTTCGTCATTTCCGTCAGCCGGTCCGATTCAGCCAAGGGCTGGCCGAACTTCTGACCGACCCGAATCGCGTGTTGCTGGAAGTCGGTCCGGGCACGACGCTTGGCTCGCTCGCAAGACAGCAACCCGCGAAGCCCCGGAGCATCGTCGCGTCATTGCGCCACCCCACGGACAACGCCTCGGACATGTCGTTTTTCCTGACCGCGGAAGGCCGACTCTGGCTCGCCGGGTTCGAGGTTGATTGGAAAGGCCAGCGTGGCGGAGCAAGGCGTCTTCGGGTGCCATTGCCCACGTATCCCTTCGAGCGTCAACGGTATTGGATCGAACCCGGGCAGACGCTCGCATCCGAGGCCATCACACCGGCCGTCCCGCCCATCACGAAGCTCCATGACATGGACGACTGGTTCTATCGCATGTCGTGGGCGTCTTCGCCAAAATCGAAAGACACCAACAAGACTGAAGGCACAATCGTTGTCTTCGCAGACGCGACGGGGCTCGGATCCGAGATCGCCAAACGCCTTCGTGACCAGGGGAGCGATGTCGTGCTCGTCCGCGAGGGCGATGCCTATTACAAGTTCAACGACCACGAATACGCCCTCGCCCCCGAGGAAGGACGCGTGGGGTACGACGATTTTTTCGCGGACCTCGCCAATCATGAAAAAGGTTCGCGTTTGCCGTCCCGCATCGTGCACTGCTGGATGGTGACGACTGAGGAATCGTTCCGCGCCGGGTCCAGTTTCTTCCATCGAAACCAGGAGCGTGGCTATTTCAGCCTCGTTTTCCTCATGAAGGCTCTGGGCGAGCTTGATCACCACGAAGCCCTGCACCTCGACATTGTTTCCAATGGCATGCAGGCGGTGGGTGATGAAGCGGTGCGCTACGCCGACAAAGCCACGTTGCTTGGCCCCGTGCGCGTCATCCCCCATGAATTTGGACATGTTTCATGTCGCAGCATCGATCTCGATCTTGCCCCCGCTTCCTCCCGGGACAAGGGGCAGGCGGATCCATTCAACGAAGCCGTCGACGCGGTGCTGGCCGAGGTCCGAGGCGAAGTGGCCAACGAGATCATCGCGTATCGCGAAAAGACACGCTACATCGAGACCATCGAACAATCATCCGTCCCCGATGTCGAGACTTCGCGCTTTCGAGAGGCGGGCGTCTACCTCATCACGGGTGGCCTGGGCGGTATCGGGCTCAAGATCGCCGAACATTTGGCGGCCAACTACCAGGCGAACCTCGTCTTGCTGGGGCGGCGCGAACTCCCACTCCGGGAATCATGGGATACGTGGCTTGAATCACACAGCGAACAAGATGGCACGAGTCGGCGCATCGAGACGATCCGGCGACTGGAGCAACTTGGAGGCAAGGTGCTGCCCGCCACTGCCGACGTGGCCAACATCGAACGAATGCAGGCGGTGATCGCGGAGACCCTGGACCACTTCGGGACGATTCATGGGGTGATCCACGCCGCGGCGGTGCTTGAGGATGGCGTGATTCAGGCCAAGAGCGTCGAGGCCATGGAACGAGTGTTCACGCCCAAGGTGCATGGCACCCTGCTGCTGGCGGACCTGTTCGAGAAAATCGATCTCGATTTCTTCCTGATGTTCAGCTCGACCAGCGCCATGCTGGGACCGGCCGGTCAGGTCGATTACACCGCGGCGAACTGTTTCCTCAATGCCCTGGCCAAGAGCGAGGGCAAGACGGCGCGAAACTTCATCACCATCGACTGGGGCGTCTGGAAGGATGTCGGGGCGGGACGAGACATCGCCCAGCGAATCAAGGGCGAGGATGTCGATGAGGATTATCTGCACCGGTGCGTCGATCACCCGTTGCTGGATGAATGCCTGATCGAGAATGACGACGAGATAGTCTTTGCCACGAATCTGAAAGTATCCGAGCACTGGCTGCTCGACGAACATCGGACCAAGGCGGGGCAAGCCATCGTGCCCGGCACGGGGTACCTCGAATTTGCCCGATGCGCGGCCGGCGAGGCGTTGGGATCCTCGAACTTCGAGATTCGTGATCTCTCGTTCATCACCCCCCTCCTGGTGAACGACGACGAGACGCGTGAACTGCGTCTGACCCTGACCCGGGACAAGGATCGGTATGGGTTGGAGATCAAGAGCCGCTCCAGTGGAGCCTGGACCACTCATGCGACGGGGCGCGTGAAGACCTCTGCCGCCAAAGAATCCACGATCGACCTTGAAGCCATCAGGCAACGCTGCACCGATATCCGGGGCTCCAATTTCAAGCACAAGCAAAGTGACCTGCTCGCCTTTGGTCCCCGGTGGGATGTGCTCAAGGGCGTGGCGTTCGGACCGCTCGAAGCGATCGCGGATCTCGAATTGAATGAATCCTTCGCGAGCGATCTGGAGTCGTACCAACTGCATCCCGCGTTGATGGATCTCGCCACGGGGTTCGCGCTGCCCCTGATCGAGGGATACCAGGAGGCGGAGACGCTGTACGTGCCGCTTTCGTATGAATGCGTCCGGATTCATGGCCCCCTGACCCGACGCGTGGTCAGCCATATCCGAGGTCATGCAACGAACAACATAGACCAGGACATCGCGACCTTCGACATCGTCATCACCGACGAGGCGGGGCGCGTGCTGGTCGAGATCGATCGATTCGTGGTTCGCAAGATCGAGAACACATTGAGCTTTGGTCTTGTGAATCTCGATGCTCAATCTGCTTCGGGCCAGCCTCACCTCTCAGAAGGCGAGAAGCTCTTCCTCGAAACACTCGAATGCGGCATCCTCGCGGACGAAGGCATGCAGACCATGGAACGCGCCCTTGCCAGCCCGGGCGATGGGCTGATCTGCGTGTCTTCGATCGACCTGCCCATGCTCATCGAACGCGAGGGCGAAGTGCACGACGATCCCGATGAATCTGGCGTCAAGTTCGATCGTCCCGACTTGCAGAGTGAATTCGAGGCTCCCCGCGACGAGATCGAGCGAATCCTGGCCGGGTATTGGGAGGATCTGCTGGGCGTCAGCGACATCGGCATTCAGGACGACTTCTTCGAACTGGGGGGTCATTCGCTGATCGCGGTTCGCCTCTTTGCGAAGATCAAGAAGAAGTGGAGCGTCGAATATCCAATCTCGGTGCTGTTCCAGGCTCCGACCATCGGCGCGGGGGCCGACATGTTGCGTGATGAACTGGGCGTAACGCTGGGCGACGAGGCCCCGTCGGAACCCAAGGCGAGGAAGCCGGTCTTCAAGTACCTCGTGCCCATGAACAAGGCCCCGAAATCCGACAAGCCCCCCTTCTTCCTCGTCGCGGGCATGTTTGGCAATGTCCTGAACCTGCGTCATCTCGCGGCCCATCTGGGCGACGACCAGCCGGTCTACGCGGTGCAGGCCAGAGGCTTGCATGGCGATGACAAACCCCATACCCGCTTCGAGGATATGGCCCGCGATTACCTGGAAGAAATCCGCACGCTCCAGCCCCATGGCCCCTATTACCTGGGCGGTTTCTCGGGAGGCGGCATCACGGCGTACGAAATGGCCCAACAACTGCTTGCCCAAGGCGACGAGATCGGCATCCTCATGTTGCTCGATTCGCCTCCCGCACGAGTTCCCCTGGCCAACAAGCTCGAACGTCTGCTCATTCAAGGCATTCACTTCAAGGAACAAGGCCTGAATTATCCCGTTACCTGGGCAAAGAAACGCTGGGCCTGGGAGAAACGACGCTTCCAACCCAACGAACGAGAGCTGACGCCTGCGGAATTCCGATCTGAGGAAATCGAAGCCGGTTTCCGCGAGGCGTGCGATGTTTATCAGCACCGACCCTACCCGGGCAAGGTCAATCTGTTCAGGCCAGCCCTGAGGGAGCGTTACGTCCTGGGGGCGAAACGAATCTTGAACGAGGATCGCGAGTACGTGGATCACGAGAACCACTGGGCTCAATTCGTCGAGGCGGTGGATGTCCACATCGTCACGGGTGACCATGATTCGATGGTCCTCGAGCCGCACGTCAGGGTGCTGGCTGCGGAAATGAAATCATGCCTCGCTAAGGCACAAAAAGACCACACTCCCGGAACCCCCGGAACCCCCGGAAGTCACGGATCCCCGAATCAATCCGGTACGTCTCGATCTTCGGATTCCGATGGCAATACACACGGGAACACGGATACCGACCATGCCCAGTCTGAGCCACGCCCTCAATACCAATGATTTGTTTGCTGAGGTGGATGTGCGTTCACTCGTGACGCCCCTGATGGGATCGTTGCATGACTTGAGTGATGATGAGCGAAGGGCTGTTGAGAAAGCCGTGCCGAAACGTCAACGAGAATTTGCCACGGGTCGGACCCTGGTCCGCTCAATTCTCGGCGACATGGATGTTCATGAGTTTTCGTTGATCAACGACGCCGACCGAGTCCCGATCTGGCCTGATGGTTATCTGGGTTCGATCTCCCATTGCGAAGACGCCTGCTTTGTGGCGATCGGAAGAACCGATGAGGGGTTGATGGGATTGGGCATTGATGTCGAACCCGATGAACCCCTGGAGGCGGAACTGTGGGAGACGCTCGGAACGCCTGAGGAATTGAACTTTATCAAATCACAGGCCGAGTTTGATCCGGGCCGGCTGATGAGGCTCTTGTACAGCGCCAAGGAAGCGGTCTATAAGTGTTTTTACCCGACCATTCGCCAGCCCCTGGAATTCAGCGAAGTCGTGCTCAACTTCCCGCTGTCTG
>JAPULD010000056.1 GCA_027295365.1 Planctomycetota bacterium | reverse complement strand
TACGGGGCTGGGGCGGGCCTTCGGGCGGAGGGGGTCCAGACGGTTCCTGATTTCATCAAGGATTTTCCGAAGGATCCATCCGGGGGCGGGGGCGGGGGCGGGCGTATAATGCAGGTGACTCGGCCTCCCGCCTTGGCTTTGGGTATGCATGCCAGTGATCATGGCGGGCGGCTCCAATGCGATTCAATGCTCAACTTGGGAGGTCGCACCATGAATCCCATCAAGTCCTTTGGCGTCATTGGCGGGGCCATCCAGGCCTCAGTGACGGATCATCCCGCGATCCAATCAACTGCGACCGTGTCCGCCGCGCCTCCGGTCGTAACGATTTCGCGCCAGGCGGGTATCGAGACCTCTGTCCTCACGGCTGAACTCGCCGATCGGCTCAACAACCGATCGACGGGTGGTAAATCGTGGAAGAGTTATGACCAGCAACTTATCGATCAGGTGGCGCGCGAGCACCACCTGTCCAGGGAACTCGTGGCCTCGCACGATGAGCATGACGAGTCGATCATCGAGCTGGCGATGCATGGCCTGGGCGGTGGCGAACCGGCCGAGGCGATCGCGATGAAGATCGCCGAGACGATCCGGCATCTCGGGGACCAGGGACAAGCCATCGTCGTGGGCCGGGGGGGACAGTCGATCCTCGCCCTGTGCGAAGGGGCGGTGCATGTGCGATTGATCGCGCCGGAACCCTGGCGGGCCGATCGGCTGGCCGAGAAAGCCGGCTTGGATCGGCGCGAGGCGCTGAAGACCCTGCGCCGAATCGATGTCGAACGCACAAAGTACATGAAAGCTCATTTTAATCTCGATCAGACTGATCCGCTGCTGTATGGCATCATCCTGAACATGGCGCAGATCGGCGTCGCCCAGGCCTGCGAGGCAATCGTGAGTCTTGTTCCCTCAGTCGCCACGACGCCGGGGCGAGGCTGAAGTCGTCGTGAGTGCTCTACAGACAATCTTGTTTTAAATAGGGACAGTCACCATTTATGGAGGGGAATAATTGGTGACTGTCCCTATTTAATCTATTTAATCGTCCCTATTTAATCAATCTATTTAATCGGATTGAATGGCCGCACTCGGGGCATGCTTCATGCTTTGCACCGGAGAGGTCGTACTTGCAAGTGATACACAAACCACGTTTCTGTCGAAGTTGGCGTTTCATGACGCCCGGTGTTTTAACGAGGATTAAGAGGACTGTGCTGTACAGAAGTGTGTTGATGATGAAACCGGACCAAAGAACACGGATGGGCAAATATCGATCGGCCACGGATAAGCCACTGCAGTCTTCATAAAAAGGCAACGGTCCAGTTTCAGTTCGGTAATCCATCGCGAGTGATTGGAAAGGCCAACCGCGTTCGATGATGTGGGCGTTGAACGTTTCAATAGAAATAACTGTATAAGACCCAATATCACTTTCTGGAATCCTTCGGTCGTATCCATAGCTTACCATATGGGTAATGCAACTTCCGGCAGAATTTTGCACTTCTATACGTGCGGGTTTATCTGGCCAATCGTGTCTGGCCACTCGTGACCACGCGGCGATTTCATAAGGACTCAATGGCATTAATTTACTGTTGTCATATAGATGTTTCGGGCTCTTGATAGGATTGAACATTGGAGGCAGGGATTGAACACCCCAGATCTGAATTCCCCATGCGACTGAGATGTTAAACAGCGCCCCGACCAGCAGAACGATCAGAATGATCCGGATACGCCCCATGGGGGTAGTCTACCATTTCAAACCCAGGCATGAGATGTTAATTCTTGTTTCCCCGAAGCTTCAGGAAGCTTAAGCAGACCCCGGACCCTGATCGCTCACTCCACCATCAACTCGTGCCCTCGGGCCGCGATCTCGATCACGCTTTCCACTTCGCCATCCTCGATCAGAATCGCCTGTTGGGCGAGGTTGACGGTCGGGCAAACGTGTCTTGGTACCAGCAGGAGCACCTCGCCTCGCTGCGGGGCCGGCCCCTGATTCAGGTCCACGCGAATCGGCAGATGCTCTTCCGAAGGGGTCAAGGGTGTCAGGTGAGGGTGGTCCAGAACCTTCACGCAAGGATCGCCCACTTCCGCAGCCAAGGACTTGGATCCCGCATCGCACGTCACGATGTCGTGGGCGGGATGACTGATCACCCTCGACATGACCACCGCTGCGGGGCGCAACTCGGTCGCGAGGGATTTCTGCTCCGTCCCCGAATCATGAAAGACCACCGTGCCGGGCGAGATGCGATGCACTCCATGATCAAGCGATGCGAAAGGTGTGAACGACAGCGCGGGTTCAAAGGTCAGGGTACCGCTGGTGATCAGTTCATGCACTTCGCAACCGGACTCGTTGAGCATCGAACGGATTTCCAGAAGTTGGCCATACAAGGCCTGGGCCCTTGATCGCCTCAGGTTCGGATCATCATCGCGGATATGCCCATCGTAGAAGTGAACGCCTCGAAATCCGGAGACTCGATTCCAAGCCTTTCTCGCGATGTCGAGAATTCGTTCGACCTGTTCCAAAGGCACCCCCGTGCGATTCATGTGTGGATTGACATCCAGAAAGATCCCCAGGTCGGGCGGGATCGCGTCGATCGATTCTGGATCCTCGCAAAGAATCGAAAGTCTTGAGTCGGGATGCTTCAAGGCCAGTTGTTCGGCACGTTTGAGGGACGGCCCCAGCAGGGGATAGGCGATGAGCAGATCCCCATCGTCAATGCCATTGTCATCGAGCAATTGCAACATCAAGGCCGCTTCTCGGGTCGTGGCGCACTTGAATTGTCGAATGCCATGATCCAGAAGCACTTGCCAGATGACGGGGGATTTCGTCGTCTTGAGATGGGGCCTCCAACGATTCGGGTCGCCGCCACACGCGTCGATCATGGCCTTGACGTTGTGACGGACGTTCTCGGGAAAGATGAGCAGCGCTGGCGACATCGCCTGCTGGAGGACGGTTTCGGGGAGGCGATACGTTTCCACGATTTCACGTTCCAAGCTGTTCATGCCTTCTCCTGTTGCGAGGTCACTACGTCCCGGTACTGCTGCGCCATCACCTCCAGGGAATCAGGAATGATCCGCACCTGCCCCACCACGGTGATGAAATTTGTGTCCCCCCCCCAACGGGGCACGATGTGCGCGTGCAGGTGCTCCGGAATACCCGCCCCCGCGGCGCGGCCTTCGTTGATGCCACTATTGATGCCCTGGGGATGCAGCGTGTGGTGAACAAGTTCGATGCCCTGTTCAAGTAGCGTCCAGAACGCGGCCCTTTGTTCAGGCTCATAATCCATCAGGCAAGGACGGGCCTCGCCCAGGGCCACGAGGAGATGGCCATTGGAATAGGGGTATTTGTTGAGCAGGATCAGGCCATGCTCATCGCGATGCACGACGTGATTCGCCTCGTCGTCCTCGGGATGAGCCCAGTAGTGCGCGAAAAAATCGCTCGAAGCGGATTCATCCCACCCCGCGTCTTTGGCCTTGCGTTCAAGCTCCCGCAGATACGCCATCCGCCAGGGAGCCCAGAGGTTCTCGTGGTTCATGGGGGTATCGTAACAGGTGGCGGGTGGCACCCGTCACCTGCCACCTATTTCTCACTCTCCCCCCGCTCCCCCGACCATTCCAGATGAAACGCCTTGCCCCGAGGTTCATCGACGCGTTCGTAGGTGTGCGCGCCGAAGTAGTCGCGCTGGGCCTGGATCAGATTCGCGGGCAGGTTCTCGGTTCGATAGCCGTCGTAATACGCCAGAGCCGAGGACAAGGCGGGAACGGGGAGGCCCTGCAACGCGGCCCTCGCGACGATTCGCCTCCACCCACCTTGGGCTTCATCGAGTCGTTGCGTGAAATACGCATCCAGCATCAGGTTCGCGAGCTTCGGGTCGCCCTCGTAGGCCCGGGTGATCTTCTGCAGGAACCCGGCGCGGATGATGCAGCCCCCTCGCCAGATTTTGGCGATGGACCCGAAGTCGAGCGACCAGCCATACGCTTCCTGAGCCGAGGCCATCAGTTGAAACCCCTGGGCGTACGCACAGACCTTGGCGGCATAGATCGCATCGCGAACATCCTGGACGAGTGAATCGTCCGAGTCAACAACTACCGGTGGCGGGGGCGGACCCTTGAGGATCTTCGAGGCAAGAACACGCTGCTCTTTGAGCCCACTCATCCCTCTCGCGAAGACCGCTTCGGTAATGCTCATGGTGGGGGTGCCCAGTTCCAGTGCGCTGATTGCAGTCCAGGTGCCGGTCCCCTTCATCCGCGCGGCATCAAGAATGACATCCACCAAAGGCGTCTCATTCCGGGGGCCGGTTCGAGGATCTTTCTGCTTGAGAATGTCGGCGGTGATCTCCATGAGGTAGCTGTCGAGTTCGCCCCGGTTCCAGTCCTCGAAGATGTCGCCAATCTTGTCAGGGGAATGATTCCCGAACGTCCTGAGCAGGTGATACGCCTCGGCGATGAGCTGCATGTCGGCGTACTCGATCCCGTTGTGGACCATCTTGACGTAGTGACCCGCCCCGTCGGCGCCGATGTACGTGGTGCAAGGCTCGCCCCCTGAAATCGGATTGCCCGGGGATGCACCTTCCAGAGGCTTACCCGTTTCGGGGTCGACCTTCGCGGCGATGGCTTCCCAGTAGGGCTGCAAGGTCTTCCACGCTTCGGGATCGCCTCCAGGCATGAGGGAGGGGCCGAACCGGGCTCCGACTTCTCCCCCGGAGACACCCGAGCCGAAGAACGTGAGTTTGCCCCGGTATTTCTTCTCGCGCCGAATGGTGTCGGTCCACTTGCTGTTGCCCCCATCCACGACGAGGTCGGCGGGCTCGATGCCCGCTTCGATGAGCGACTGGCAGACCGAGTCAACCGGTTTTCCAGCCGGGACGAGCACGATGATGACGCGGGGAGAGGTCAGGGTGTGCAGCATGGCTTGGAATGACGCACACGCCACGAGGCCTCCACCTGTGGCCTCAAAGGATTCCGAAGCTTGCTGGGTCATGAAGGCATCGATCGACGCGGATTGCACGTCATGCACGGCCACCCGGTACCCGTGGTCCGCGAGATTGAGTGCAAGGTTGCGCCCCATGACGCCCAGCCCGATCATGCCGAGGTCGGCGGGTTTCTGTTCGTTGGTCATGGGGGCATGATCGGTGTGGAGTCAAGGGGAAGCAAGTGGAAGTCAGAATCTAGTCGTCGAATCGAGCATTCTCGAAGGATTCGCAGTTCATGAGGGCGTGGAGATCGACATCGAATTCGAAGGAGCCGGCCCAGTAGGAGCCGGCGTCGATCTCGCGGATCGCGTCTTCGCCACTGCCGTAGATTCGCATCGTCCAACGCTCGCCGGGTTGTGCCGATCGCCAGGGGGAATCGGTTGCAACTGGCAAATTGAAAGCGAATGGTATTTCCAGGCGAGAGCGCCGATAAGTTGCTGAATAATCTCCATTCATGTCATATGTCAACTCCTTATTGGTGTTTGAAATTTGGAGTCGGGGTATGACTGTTGAGTGCTTCCGCAACTCATCCAATTTCCATGAATCAATGGAGAAAACCAGAGTATTACCAGAGTCTTGGCCTGATCGTTGAGACCTGCAATGAATGAAATCGATGTCGCGAATGGCTTCCAATAACCTCTCGCTCGTTTCGGAGGATTCGTCGGGTGACAAGATGTCATCAACCGTGCCTCCGACGACCATGCGAGTGGTCAGCGTATGCGATGAATACGGATGTGAAGAATAATTGCTTTCGGTTCTGTCTTCGACGCTATCGGGCTTTAGTATTGGGAGCAATTGACTGAACACCTTGACTTCAAAGCGTATGTCGTATTCGCCGGGAGGTGGTGCCGTGGCGGGTGCTTCCAATAAAATGAAATCTGAGCCATATCCATGCTCGTAATAGGCAATGGCATCTTTGGGAAGCCAAGTCGATTCTTGCGATGGGTCAATGAGTGATGCGGACACCACTACTTTTCTCATTTCGAAGCCGGGAAACCCCACGAGTGGAAAAAGCGAAATATGCCACGAAATGGGCAAGTCTTCGGGCCATTCTGGATGTGGTTTGAGGTGGGCAAACAAAGGAAATGCATCTGTCAGACTGGTCCAGTATTTTTCACGAAAAACAAAGTGATCGTCGGTCTTCGGTAATAGTGACGATGTCACTCTCGAATAACGATTGGAAGAAGATGACGAGAATCGAAGCCGGTCTGAAATTTGTTCAGGGGAGTATTTTTTTGAAAACGAATCGAGTCTTCTACGCGCATAACTCACTTGACGAGGGATAATTACCCGAAACATCAAATGTTTATTCCAAACCGCCAAGTCTTCAAATTTTCTGACGCGATCGCAAAGTAAATCGTAACAATCTTGACGCCAATCTTGCGATCGATATCCTCGCTCGTAGTATGGAAACGTCATGATGAGTACGCAGGTCGGCGTGAACGATAACCAGCCGTCACGTTTGACTTTTGGATGAACTCCAAGAAATCCCGCTCCCGGAACCAACAGCAATGCGACACAGACCCACCGCCATCTCCGGCGGGTCTTACGGAGTTTGCGTTCGTGCTTGATCCCCTTGCCGCACTCGGGGCAGTGGAAGGTGCCATTGGCATCCGCCTCGGCCCCCTGCAGGTCATACCAGCACTTGGGACAACGCTTCCGCCCCCTCGCCCGGTCATGAAACAGCGACCAGTACAACATCCCCATCGCGATGACCCCCAGCGCGATGCCGGCTCCATGCCAGATCCAATCCGTCGATACCGTCCCGGTCATGCCAACTCCCTGGGATGCTTGAATCGTTCTCTGGTTACCTCGCCACTTCCTCCTCAACCTCGGCTTCAGGATCCTGGTTTTCTTCATGCCAGCGGTTGAGGGGCTTGGGCCTGACGTCCTTGTTGTCGATCCGAAGGCCGAGGACGTCGATCGTGAATTCGCCCTTCCAGTATTGCTTTTGATTGCCCGCCCTCAGGGCCAGGGCCGGGTCGCTGCGGACCCTGAATTTCCAATGCTCGGCCAGATCCTCCGTCTCGATGGAAAGCAACGTCGCGACATCCTCGAACGGGACTTCGTGACCGAATCGGCGTTGCCTTCGGTCCGGGCCTCCCGACCACCAGAGATCCAGTTGCCGTGCCACCTCGCCATCGTGCAGAAGTTCGACCGTGACGCCGAATGCGACGCCATCGAAGTCCTCGATGTACGTGGGGTTGTACTGAAGATGGAATCGGACCGGTTGGGGCCCGCCCGTCCAGCGGGCGGCGCCAGTGAACACGCTCTTCACTGCCTCGGTCATCTCTTCGGTCGAGACGGCTTCGATGGCCGTCTCGTAGGACTCGCTGACGTTGATGGGGATCGTGTGACGATCGACGGACATGCTTTGCCAAGTCTCTTCAAGACCGGTTCGTCGGCGGAACACCTCAATGTCGTAGGACGCTTTGGTGAATGATTCATCCAGGGGTGGAGTGTTCAGCACATAGACATTTGATCCATTCCGATCCGGGCGTTGTACGATGCTGCGGAAATCATCGGGATCGTCAACGTTGGTGATCGTCAGCTTGATCTCGTACCCGATGGGCCACCATTCCGCGGTGCGGACGCGAATTCTCGCCGGGTTTCCCTTGGGCCAGGTACCGTTGGTTTCCAGGAAGACCCGGGCGGGAATATCCAGCAGGAGCTTCTCCAGGTCGTGGAATTCCCCGCCGGTGCGTTGGGCAGGAAGTTTGGCGCGAATGGGGTTGAGAAAGGCCCCGTACTTCGCGATCCAGCCGTCATCTGGGGGGGACAACATCCAATCGCCCCCCGCGCAACGCATGACGATTCGCTCGATGTGCTTCGCATCAACCTGGTTCATCATCATCCTGCGGGCCATGACGCGCATGACTTCCGAGTTGCTGTCCTGCACCAGGGGAAAGGCGGCAATCAGGACGCTGGTAGGCATGGAGGCGATGAACCCTCGTTCGGTCAGTTTCCAATAGCCGCCCAGAATGGTGAAGACGGACACGAAGAGGGCCAGGACAGCGCGGCCACGATGTCGCCTCGTACGCGAGAAGTCCGATTCACGTCGAGTGACATGCCCACATTCACTGCAGGTCAACCCCTCGGAGTAGGCCATGTCGTACCAGCACTTGGGGCAACGCCTCCGCCCCTTGGAGCGATCGGCGAACAGGGCCTTCCACAACATATAGGTACTGAACACCACGATCGCGATCATGGCGACGAACGGGAACCAGTACAGAAGAATATCGCTGCTCATGAGCCTTCCAGTCTACCTTCTCTACGATTCTGCGTAATCACGTGAGATTCCATTGGCCACGCTTTTCATAGGCCAAA
>JAPULD010000553.1 GCA_027295365.1 Planctomycetota bacterium | reverse complement strand
CGCACATCACCGCCAACTCGTTGGTGTGGGTCTTGCCGATGGATTTTTCGACTGTTCCCGGGTGGGGACCATGGGGAATGCCCTGGGGATGCAGCGTCAGCGAGCCGATTTCGATGCCCTTGCGAGCCGCGTAATCGCCCTCGACGTAGTAGAGCACTTCGTCCGAGTCGATGTTCGAGTGGTTGTAGGGAATCGGGATCGCATCGGGATGAAAATCCAGCATCCGGGGGCAGAACGAACAGATGACGAAGTTGTGCGCCTCGAACGTCTGGTGGGTCGGGGGCGGCATGTGCGTCTTGCCCACGATCGGCGCAAAGCTGTCGATGTTGAAGATGTAGGGGTAATAGCAGCCATCCCAGCCCACGATGTCGAGCGGATGGTAATCGTAGGTGTAGGTGTGGATGCTGTTGAGGGCCTTGATGCGAACCTCGAATTCACCCGCTTCGTCGAAGGTGAGCGGAAATTCAGGGACGCGCAGGTCGCGCTCGCAATAGGGCGCGTGCTCAAGGAACTGGGCCGTCTTTTTGGAAATGTATCTGGGGGGCGGGGCGATGTGCGAGGCGTTGCACGTTTCGATGACCAGGAAGCGGGGATCAGGTTCATCTCCCTTTGTTTCATCAAAGATCATCTTGTAGGTCACGCCCTTGGGCATGATGAGGTAGTCCTTGGGGCCGAACTTCAGGGTGCCGAAGGTTGAGTGGCAGACGCCCGAGCCATGATGAATGAAGATGCATTCATCGCCCATGCCGTTCTTGTAGTGGTAGTCCATCGGATCCTTGGGGACGCAGATGGACATCTCGCAATCCTGGTTCCCGAACAGAACCTTGCGGCCGGTAATCGGATCCCCTTCGGGGGGCATCGGCGCGCTCTTGAGGTGGCGCATCCGCATGACCTGTTCCTCGATGTACTCGACCTTGGTCGAGTAGAGGCTTTTCCATCCCGTGACCTGGGTGGGGGGGTGGATGTGGTACATCGTGGAGGTGGGCCCCACGAATCCCTCGGTGCCGAACACTTCCTCGGAGTAAAGGGCACCATCGGGTCGTCGGAACTGGGTATGCCTGGTTGGGGGAAGCTGGCCAAGCTTGAAGTAGTAGGGCATGAACGGGGTCCTTGAAGTCAATTCCTCGATGTTTCAGGGGCAACGGGGCATTGTAGGGAAACATAGACCCGAAGCACGTACAAGAAATGCTCGATCAACTCAGAATAGGACGAGAGCCCACATTTCGGAAAGGCATGGTACTCAACGTTTGTTCGGGAGGTGTGAGGTCACGTTATTCCGAACGATGCTGATTGAGCCAGTCATTAAACTCGGAATCAATCTCTTGAATCCGAATCACCGGCCGGCACACCCCATCACTTTTTAGATTCATGAATTCTTGGTATTCTTGTGGTTGTAAAAACAGTCCAATGATCGACGAGTAACGGGAAGTGAATTATGCCATCTGCCATCAAGGGTTCAGTCGGCAAGAAGGGCAAGAACAATCCGGCGGATGTGAAAACCATTCAGGATCTGTTGAATGGACACACGAAAAACGGCGGGTTTCGCAAACTTCAGAGTGACGGCCTGGTCGGCAAGAAGACGATCGGCGCGATCGAAGCGTTTCAGAAGAATTCGATGGGTTTCAAGAAAGCGGATGGGCGAGTCGATCCCGGCAAAATGACGTTCAAAGGTTTGAGCAAAAATTCAGGCAAGCTCGAGAAGGAACCCCCGGCGGACAAGGATGGACAAAAGGCCGGGAAGGGAAAAGAATCTGGAGGCGATTCCGGGGGCGGAGGCGGCAAGGGAAAAGTCACCGGCGACAAGTCGGGGGTCGATAAGAAGATCATCGACTTCGTCCAGGAGGTCGCGAACTTCTACAGCATCACCATCAATATCAACTCTGGCAAACGCACCCCCACCAAGCAGGGGGAGGTCATGTACAAGTACTGGGTGAGCAACCTCAAGCGAGGCAAGCTCTACTCCAAGATCAAGAGCGACACGAAACTCCAGAAGAAGCTCGATGACCTGTACGAGAAGGGCAAGGGGGGCGACAGCGCCGCGAAGAAGGAGTTCATCGCCGCGATCGCCAAGGACGCCAAGTCCTACTCGCGTCACGTCCGGGGTTGGGCGATCGACATTCCCAAGAACACACCGGCGAAAATCCGCAACGCGCTCAAGACGGGTCTGCGGGAATTGCCTGAAAAGCTCTGCTTTCACTACGACAACAAGAAGATCAAGACGCCGAAGGTTACCGACAAACTGCGCGCGAAGTGGAAGAAGTAAAAGCCTTTCCTTGAGCACCGGAGATGAACACGGGCGATCGGCCTGAACTCGAACTCCGGGCCCACGGCCCCCGATTCCCCCCGGAATCCCGGGCACTCCCGGGAGCATCTGTTCGAGAAGAAGAGAGATAGCTCAAAATGACAAACGGCCTTCCCCAACGGGAGGGCCCACCCAAACACGCGAGGAGGGACTCGAACCCCCAACCCTCGGCTTCGAAGGCCGATGCTCTATCCAATTGAGCTACTCGCGCAACTGGGCGTATCCTAGCACCGGGCCTTGTCCTCGCCACTCATCCCGAAAACCATTCTCTACAATGCCCGCCTCCTCCATGAAGAACACCGTCGAGAACAACCTGGAGAAATGGGACTCGGAGCATTCTTGGAGCAAGGATGGCGATGAGTGGAGTGGGCAGGCCAGACTCTGCGGCCAGCCCTACAAGCTCTGGAAGCAATCTCTTGTCGATACCTTCATCAAGGCCAATATCTCGGGCGAGGACACCATCCTCGAGATCGGCCCCGGTCATGGACGATGGTCCAAGGAGATTGTCGATCATTGCGGCCAGCTCATCCTGGTCGATCTCGGGCCCAAGTGCATCGATTTCTGCCGGGATCTCCTCCAGGACAAGAACAACGTTCAGTACCGCGTCAACGATGGGCAGACCCTGCCTGAAGTCGATGATTCGAGCGTCGATTTCATCTGGTCCTACGACGCCTTTGTCCACATGAATCGCGCCACGATCGAGTCGTATTTTGGGGAGATCCGCCGTGTCCTGAAGCCGGGGAGGAAGGCGATCATCCACCACGCCGGAAGGCGGCACGCCTTTCTCTGGCTGCGTTTCCTTCGCGAGACAGGAGCGTTCGGCTCGGGGATCTACAAGTACCTCACGGTGGGTCGCCTCAAGCAGCACGATGGATGGCGAGCGGACGTCTCCCGGACGTTGGTCAGGGCGATCGCAAAGAAGCAGGGCCTGATCGTCGAAGATCAGGTGAACACATGGGGACAACAGGGTGAATTTGGCATACCCGCATTCTTTGATGCCATCACGATCCTGACGAAACCCGGATCGTGAAGTTTCTATGGTTCATGTTTTGCTACAAGGGACCGTTTCATGTGATCGATCAAACTTGCCGAATGGGGAAATCCGGGAGATACTTGAAGGTTCAAGGATGGGCCGAGCCGTCAGTCATGGAACCGGTGAGGAGTGATTCGGTACGACTTTCACAGGAGTGCTTATCAATGCGTATGCAAATGATCGCCACGTCACTTTCAATCCTCCTGGCATCCTCAGGTTCGACCCGAGCCCAGGAGAACGCGGAGCAGCCGACGGGCGGCCCCGATGTTGATTCTGCGGTCTACGAAGTTCTCGAGCAGGCCGACCAGGCGATCAAGAACCTGAAATCGATCAGCTATAACGCTTTTTTCGAGGGTACGGGGAGTGTCGCAATCTGGCGACCCTCGACCAAGGGTCATGTGTTGTTGGCCCGGACGACAGGCAAATCCCCCGATGTGAGGGTCACGTGCGTCAGTCGAAGCACCCGTGGTCTTGAAGGAACCGTCAGGAATTACGATGGGGTGATCCGGAGGAACAAGGTCAAGGTGCTCAATCACGAAAAACGGGAGGTGATCACCGGGTCTCATGGGCTGCGCGCCATGGGGCCTGCATTTGACCTGATCATTCGGGAATTCAATCATCCCGAACCCTTCCAGGAGGAAATGCAGGCCAGTGTGGCGATTCTCGAAGGTCGGGCCTATGTTGGCGACGAGCTCTGTGATGTGGTGTCGATCGATCACCATTCTGGGGCTCATCGTCGCTGGTATTTTTCGGTTCAAGATCATCTGCCTCGCCGCATGATCCGGATGCGTTTCGTCAACGACGTGCCCGGGGCGTTGGTCCTGACCCTGACGAATGTCGAGGTCGATGTCGAGCTCGCGAGCGATGCGTTCCGACCGGAAAATCCGGAAGGCTACGCCCAGAAACGAGCCTCACCCTCTCAGGGGCTGAATACGATGTATCTGGCACCAGAGCCGAAACGAGATGGTGGCAAACGCAAGCCCCAGGAATAGCCCCCCGGAATAGCCCCTAGGAATACCCCAGGATCAGGCAATTGATTCCTCTTCGGAGTTATTTCATGGGGGTAAAAGAAACAGAGCAAGCCCAAGAGAGCTTTCCTTTCTTCGCTGATCCGGATAGGCTCCGCCTCCTTCAATGATCCGATAGGAGTTCTCGATATGGGTGTGATGGATGGCAAACGGGGTCTCGTTGTCGGTATCGCCAACGATCACAGTTACGCGTATTTCATCGCCCAGTCGCTGATCGCCCATGGAGCCGAGTGTCTGTACACCCATCTTCCAGGCGATCGGATGAAGCGGCGGTGTTCCAAGGCGATCACTCAGTTGGGCATCGAGAATCCCTGGCTCGAATCCATGGACTGTGCGTCCGATGAGGAACTGGACCGCGTTTTTGACAAGATAAAGACCGATTACGGCTCTATCGATTTCCTGGTGCATTCAATCGCCTTCGCCGAACGCGAATGGCTCGGGTTTGACATGTTT
The DNA here is from genome assembly GCA_027295365.1 of Planctomycetota bacterium. GTDB lineage: Bacteria > Planctomycetota > Phycisphaerae > Phycisphaerales > SM1A02 > JADFSH01. Next base: position 3,220 of record JAPULD010000553.1, on the reverse strand, counting down.
CAAGAGACACCCCGGGAAGCGTATAAACAGGCCATCGATATTAGTGCCTATACGTATCTGGCCATGGGGCGTCGGGCTGCGAGAATCATGAACAACGGCGGATCGATGATCGCCATGAGTTATCTGGGAGCCGTCAGGGCGGTTCCGGGCTACAACGTCATGGGCGTGGCCAAGGCGGCATTGGAATCGACGACCCGATACCTCGCCATGGATCTTGGCGCCAAGGGCATCCGAGTGAATTCAATTTCTGGGGGTCCCCTGAGGACCATGAGCGCGCTGGCGGTGGGCGGACTTAGCGAACTCCTCGAGTTGGTCGAGAGCAGGGCACCCCTCAAGCGATCCGTGACGGGTGACGACGTGGGCAAGAGCGCGGTCTACCTGCTCAGCGACATGGCCTCGGGCGTGACGGGCCAGATCCTGTATGTCGACTGCGGCTACAGCGCCATGGGAATCTGACAAACACCCACAACGCATTGGTAAAATTCTACAAAACGAATTTTGACCCAATCGTTTAGCGGATGGGCCCAGCCCATCATTGTATGGATTTTGCCATGCAGATTAAACTGAACAAAGGAAAAGATAAACCCGACACGTTGGTCTGTGTGCGCGCCGACGGTACCTCGACCATCGCGCGACTGAACATTCCCACGATGCATGACCTGATCCACTACGCCGTGGAGACGACGCTGGGCCTTCGCGAGTCGTTTTACGGATTGGTGGAAAGGGGCATATCCATCCAGCACTTCAACTCCCCCGGTATCGCGATATCCCTACCCGACGAGGCGATCCATACCGAGCACCTGGTCAATCTGCTGACGATGGAAATGTCCAATGGGAAGGCGTACGAGGATCTGAAGGCTGAACTGGCCCGGGTGTGCAAGGGGTCAGGAAGGAATCCGTTGCCAGCCCCCGGAAGGGACTTCCTCACCCCCGGAAACGTCGAGACCATTCGGGCGGAGATCGGTCGATTGCTGTATGAGTGGCGAGCCATTCCTCCCGGCGAAACCATGACGTTGGAATTCTGATTGATCTTCAGGAATTCAAGCCGTATGCCAATCGAAGACTTCCCCGAGATTCTCTAGGGGAGATACGATGCGGCCATGTCGACGATGTCCCCCGAAATTGATAGCGCGTTCACCGTCGAAGGCCGACCTTGTTTCAAGGCGAAGCAAGTCGAGGACTTCGTGCAGGAGCATTACGGGCTGCATGGCGTCGCCACGCCCTTGCCTGCGGAGTGGGACCAGAATTTCAAGCTCGAATCGGTGGACGGGACGCGCCACGTCGTCAAGATCGCGAACGCGGGGACCGATCCGGAACTGCTCGAGTTTCAAAACGATGCGATGCAGCGTCTGGGGGCGAACTGGAAGCCCGGCGTCACCCCTTGTGTGATCAAATCGATTTCAGGCCAGACGATCGGCGAGATCAGATCGTCAAGTGGTCAAGCCCACGCCCTCAGGGTGCTCACTTGGCTCGATGGCGAACCCATGTCGAGCGTGAATGATCGATCGCCTGAACTGCTTGAAGAAATCGGCTCCGCGTTGGGCGAAATGGATGTCGTGCTTGAAACGTTCGAGCATCCTGCCATGGGCCGGACGCTTCGCTGGGATCTGGCCCAGGGGCAGTGGATCAGTGGTTACACGAAGCACATCCTCGATCTCCGGAAACGGGGAATCGTTGAACGAATGCTGCTTCAGTTCCGGGGGCGGGTCGCGCCGAGGTTTGCCGACCTTCCCACGAGCGTCGTTCACAACGATGCCAACGATGAGAACATCCTGCTCGTAAGGGCCGAGGATGGCACGTACCGACTGGCCGGCCTGCTGGACTTTGGCGACATGGTCCGGACCAACACGATCAACGAACTCGCCATCGCGGGGGCGTACGCGATTCTGGACCATGACGATCCAATGGCGATCCTGGGGGCCTTGACCAGGGGGTATCACGCGGCTCGGCCATTGAATGACGTCGAGTTCAAGGCCCTGTTTCCCTTGCTGTGCCTGCGTCTGTGCATCAGCGTCACCAATTCCGCCATGACCATGGTCGACGATCCCGACAACACCCACCGACTCAGCACCGATGGACCGGCGTGGGACATGCTTGATCGTTTGGAATCCATTGACTGGCGAGAAGCGGAGAATGTAATTCGCGAGGCATGTGGCCTTGAGCCACAACCATTCGCGATGAGTGAAACAAGTGATCGATTGCGAGTGGCCAGGACTCAGAGGATCGGTCCCTCGCTCAGCCTGGCCTACGACGCACCCCTGGAGATCATCCGAGGGCGAGGCCAGTTCCTCTACGAACCAAACGAGCGGGCCAATCTCGATTGCGTCAACAACGTCTGCCATGTCGGCCACTGCCACCCCCGGGTTGTCGAGGCCCTCGCCACTCAGGCGGCCACTCTCAACACCAACACCCGCTACCTGCATCCAATACTCATCGAGTTCGCCAGACGACTGACCGACACGTTGCCCGAGTCGCTCTCGGTCTGCTACTTCGTCAACTCTGGCAGCGAGGCCAACGAACTCGCGGTGCGACTGGCCAAGGCATTCACAGGCCGGCGCGACGCCATCGTGCTCGAGAACGCCTATCACGGCAACACCCAAACCCTCATCGACCTCTCCCCTTACAAATGCGAAGGCCAGGGCGGGCAGGGCCTTCCCGATTGGGTGCACAAAGTGACGATGCCCGATCCGTATCGGGGAAAGTACAGGGGGAGAGACGAGGAGGCGGGTCGAAAATACGCGATGGAAGTTGGCGAACTGTGCGCACGATTGACGCGCGAAGGAATGTTACCAGCGTTTTTCATTGCCGAACCCGTGGTGGGTTGTGGAGGGCAGGTCGTCCCGCCCGATGGGTATCTGCGGTATGCATTTGAACATGTTCGCGCGAGTGGGTGGGTGTGCATCGCCGACGAGGTGCAGGTGGGGATGGGGCGAGCCGGGAAACACTGGTGGGCGTTCCAGGCCCAGGCCGCGTGCCCCGATATCGTGACGATGGGGAAGCCCATCGGGAACGGTCATCCCCTGGGCGCGGTTGTCACGACTCCCGATATCGCAAAAGCGTTCGACAATGGCATGGAATACTTCTCCACGTTTGGCGGCAACCCCGTCTCCATGGCCGTGGGCCTCGCGGTGCTGGACGTCATCGAGGAAGAGGGATTGCGGGAACGAGCCACGAGAATCAGCGAATATCTCAAGGCGGGTTTTTACGATCTGGCCAAGAA
>JAPULD010000552.1 GCA_027295365.1 Planctomycetota bacterium | reverse complement strand
TGCTTCGGTTCATCGAGGAATTGCCGGGTGATCGGCGACTTGCCTTGTTGCACCAGATTGAGGCGATCAATTTTTCGGAATTGGACGAGCTGATCGAGCGCCATGTTCGCACAGCGCCGACTTCCGAGCTGCCTCATGATCTGGAGCCGGCGGCGTATTATTCAAGCGTTCCAGATGGGGCGTATGACCCGGTGGAATATCGCAACGCAGGTGAGACGTTGATCCGGGAAGGACGGGTGGCCGCGTTCACCGTCGCGGGGGGACAAGGCACGCGACTGGGCTGGCGAGGCCCCAAGGGGACCTATCCCTCCACCAACGTGACGGGCAAGCCCCTCTTTCGGGTCGTGGCGGAGCAGATCATCGCGGCGGAGAAGAAGTACAACGTCGCCATCCCCTGGTACATCATGACGAGCCCGATGAACGACGCCGAAACGAGGTCGTTCTTTCTCGACAACAATTGTTTTGGTCTCATGCGAAGCAACATCTTCATGTTTCCCCAAGGTGTGATGCCTTGCCTCGAATTGGAGACGGGTCGGATCCTGCTGGCGGAGAAATACCAGATCGCCCGGAATCCCGACGGTCATGGTGGTTCCATGAAGGCTCTGACTGAAAATGGGGCGATCGAGGACATGAGCTCAAGGGGCATCGAGCACATCAGCTACTTCCAGATCGATAATCCGCTGATCAAAGTGATCGACCCGCTCTTCATCGGACTGCACGCCAAGGCCCCCGATTCCTCCGCCCAGATGTCCAGCAAGATGGTCGCCAAGGCGGGACCCGAGGAAAAAGTGGGGGTCTTCTGCCAATCCGAGGGAAAGACCATGGTGGTCGAATACTCCGACCTTCCCGAAACGCTCGCCAATCAACGAGATGATGATGGGGCCTTGCGATTCAAGGCGGGCTCGATCGCGATTCACATGATCGGGTTGGACTTCATCAAGAAGCTGACTCAGGATCGGGATCATTTTAGATTACCTTACCACCGGGCGGTCAAGAAAGTGTCCTGCATCGATCTCGAGACGGGGCAGGCCATCACTCCCGATCAACCCAATGGCGTGAAGCTCGAGACCTTCGTCTTTGATGCACTTCCCTTGGCAGAGTCCTCGATCGTGTTCGAGACCCTGCGGGTCGAGGAATTCGCTCCGATCAAGAATCGCGAAGGGGTTGATTCACCGTCAACATCGCACCAGATCCAGTCCGATCGAAATGGCAACTGGCTGGCCCAGCATGGTGTTGAAGTGCCTCGCGATGTTGATGGACATGTGACGGCTCGGATCGAGATTAGCCCCCTGACGGCCACGGAACCCTCGGATCTGGTCTCGATCAGCTTGCCTCAGAAGATACTTCCCGGGCAAGACGTCGTCCTCTGAATCTCAAAGGCATTCAGTTCAGCGATATTCCAGCGCCATTTCACCCGCCGCCTTCGACAGACAGTCGGCGGGGTCATTCATGGCGCGATTCATGCCGAAGACTTCCGACAGGCTGACATACCGAGTGAGAGAATCAGGTCGATCCGGATCGCAGCATGCCTCGGCTCCATCGCCAGCCTGTCCCACGAGTGCGATGCAGGGAATTCCCAGTTGTTTGGCGATCCTCGCGACGCCCAGGCAGGCCTTGCCCTGGCGAGATTGATGATCAAGCGTTCCCTCTCCCGTCAGGACGAGGTCGGCCTTGACGCACCTGGATTCAAAGTCGAGTGTTTCGAGGACGAGGTCAATGCCTGGCTTGAGGGTGGCTCCACAAAACGCAGCGAGACCGAATCCCGCCCCCCCGGCCGCGCCAGTGCCGGGCTGGTTTGGATCAACGTTCGACAAAGTTGCCAGATGCAACAAGCCGGCATCCAGTTGCTCAACCTGTTGGCGTGTTGCGCCTTTCTGGGGGCCATAGATAGCGGAGGCTCCATTGGGGCCTGTCAATGGATTCGTCACGTCGCAGGCCACGTGGATTCTGGGCAGATCGACTTTGGAATCGAAATGATCAATGGAACGCAGATCCGCACCCACGATTGGCGACTTGATTTCTATCCCGGTGTGATCGATAAAAGTCACGCCCAGGGCTTGGGCAATCCCGACGCCGCCATCATTGGTCGCACTGCCCCCAAGTCCGAGGATCATTTCCTGGGCTCCCATGTCGATGACCGCTCGGAGTAGCTGTCCGGTGCCGTAGGTCGTGGTTCGCATCGGAATACGTTGATCTGGCTCGAGCAATGCAAGTCCCGAGGCCTCCGCGAGTTCGACAATGCCCAATCCCATGGATTCGACCATCCCGAACCGGGCCATGATTGGCTTGCCCGCATCGCCCAGGGGGCCGAGGACTTCTCGTTCGTGGATCTCGCCATTCAGAGCCGTTATCAGGATGTCCAGGGTCGCCTCACCCCCATCGGCGATGGGGCAGATATCACAAGTCGCACCGGGGAGTGCCTTCAGAATGCCTTGGGCCATGGCCTGGGCGGCCTGATCGGCTCGGATCGATTCCTTGAAACTGTCTGGAGCGCAGAGAACATGCATACCGGGAGCAGTGTACCGCTTCGTCTTTCTGTTCAGGCGGGGCGTTCTATGCGACGATGTAGAATACAAACGGATCGGGTTTGGCCTAGGATGATTCGGACTTCGCTCCAGTCAGGAATCGCATGGCATTTGATTTTCAAATCCTTTTTGAATCCTACGGCCCCTTCGCCGTATTCCTGCTTCTCATGCTCTCGGGGATCGGGATTCCGCTGGGCGAAGACGTCATCATCATCCCGGCCGGGGCATTGGTACAAGCTCGCGAGCTTCCGTTGAAACTGACGTTTGTCATGGCCTACCTGGGGGTGGTCCTGGCTGATTTTACCTGGTTCACCATCATTTCTCGCTATGGCACCCTCCTGCTGCACCAGCGATGGCTCCGAAAGATGATTCATCCCCGGAGGCTGCTCCAGGCCAAACACCAGATCGACAAGCGCGGCGCGTGGATGATCGTCTTCGCGAGGTTCATCCCCGGAAGTCGCTCCAGCGCGATCACCGCCGCGGCCATGCTGCACATGCCGTTCTGGAAGTTCGCGATGGCGACCTCGATTTGCGTCCTGTTCACGGTTCCCATCCAGATGGGGCTGGGTTGGTTGATCGCCATGAATCTCGGGACCGAGAACACGGCCAGCCTCGTGATGAGACTCATTGGGCTGCTCATGCTGCTCATCGCGTGCGTCTTCGTCTGGGGATTGATCAAGAAACATCGAGAAAGCAAGAAGGGAGCCCCCAGGGCGAAGGCCAAATGGCTTCGAAAATTCCGGATGCCAAGGCGACGCAAATCGGATACCGACGCCATCACGCCTCCTGAAACTTCGGTTTCTCCAGAATCTTCGGCTCCCCCGGAACCCCCGGAACCCCCAGTCCCTTCGTCACTCTCGGAATCGAATGCGTCCTCGGACTCTCCGGTCACGCCTCAGTCTTCGAAGGCACATACCACTTCGGATCAAGGGCAACCCTGAAGACGTCCCGGGATCGAAGGTCTTTCTCTTCGCTAGATTCATCCCGCAAATCGACGAGTGCATTCTGCTCGTCGTGTTCATGTGAACTTTGATCGCGCCAGCCCATGATGGCGATGAATCGATCCGAATCAGAGTCGGATCGACCAAACAAGCCCCCCATGAAACCATCCAGCTTGGTCAGGCCAGGATTCCGGATTTCCTTCTGCATCTGCACGAAATGCGCCTGGCGATTGGAATGCACGTGACTGATGACGACCCGGAGCAGTATCGAGGAACCAAGAGTGTGGATGGGCGAACCGGATGCTCCCGGGATCTCGAACAGCAGATCCATGAACTCGATAACGCTCGTCTCGTAAAGATCATCCTGGCCTGATTTCGAGGTGATCGAATCATGCGTATCGCTCATGAACCGTTTGTGGGAGGCCATGTGCTTCCAGATCCCCAGGATGCAGGCCAGCTCCGGTTTGTCGAGGCTCCAGCCTCCGAACTGCCCATGAAAGCCATCCAACTCGCCCAGCGCACGCCAAGCCTGCTGTGCCGCGCTGAATGCGGGGCGATCGGCTTGAGAGACGCGGCAGTTGATCCATTTGAGGTACATCGTGGTTGTATCGCGGTGATCCTGCGGATCGTATATGCTTTTTCTCAGGAAGTCCCACCTCGGTGCTGACTCTGGGATTGAATTCCTGGGAGGTCCCGGCGAATCCGGGTGTTCCAGGGTGTTCCGGGGGGGCCGGGTGAAGGAGTGAGTCGATGCGCGTTGTTGTGACAGGTCAGATCGGGATGAACAAGAGGCCATATCTCGACGCGGTGGCACAGTCCCATGGCGAACAGGGGGGGCACATCGACGTGTATCATGTGGGGCCCATGATGTATGCCGAGGCTCCTGACATTCGGGCCGGACGGGTTCTCGATCTGCCCCTCAGCCGATTGACGAGTCTGCGCCGGGCGGTCTTCAAGGACATCATTGCCGAGACGAGCCCTCCCGAGGAGCACACCGACGTCATCATCAACACGCACGCGACGTTCCGCTGGAGGCATGGGTTGTTTCCTGCCTTCGACTTTGATCTCATGCAGAAGTTTCAGCCCGACATGCTCATCTGTCTGGTGGACAATATCGAAATGGTGCATCATCGATTGCACGCCGAGCATGACATCGATGCGACGCTCAAGGATTGCATGGTGTGGCGCGAGGAGGAGATTCTCGCCACGGAACTGCTCGCCCAGGCCATGGGGTGTTTGAATCGATTCTGCATCGTGAGCCGGGGTCGGCAGAAAGACACGATCGAGACGTGCCGTCGACTCGTGACGCGGCCAGACATGAAAAAGGTGTACCCGAGTTTTCCGATGACCCACGTGGTGGACATGCCCGAGGTGCTGGCGGAGATCGATCACTTCAGGGCCGAGCTGGCAAAGTACTTCATCTCGTTCGACCCGGGTGATGTCGATGAGAAGCTACTGCTGGATCGGGCGATGGAAGCCGCCCGGACCGGCCAGGACTGGCTGGAGATCGAACCCCATACCTTCGGAGGTCGTGAAGGTGATGAACCCTTCCGGGTTTCGGTGCGCGAAGTGCTGGACATCGCGGGCGACATCGATGGGCAGATCTACATGCGCGACTTCAAGCTCATCGATCAGTCGGACATGATCTGCTCGTTGATCCCCGAATTGCCCTCGGGGGTGCCGGGCCTTTCCAGTGGGGTGGAGCGCGAACTCCAACACGCCTGGGAACACACCAAGGAAGTCTTCGTGGTCTGGAAGCCGGCCAAGGCCCCCAGCCCCTTCATCACCGAGACCGCGACGAAGATCTTTTCATCCGTGGACGATGCCCTGACGCATTTCGAGTCCAAAGGCATGATGACCCCGGCGGGGCTGTTCGGGTAGTGACCCTGCACGGTATGTGGGACAATGCAATCTGGAGGAAGCATGTATCCGAATCTTGAATACATTCTGAAGAAGCGATATGTGGTTCGAATCATTCTTCGTGGTTCGGTCCTGCTGCTTTTCATGCTGGGTACGATTGAAATAGTATCCAAGTTGTTGCAAGTGCTTCTCGGTGGCCCTTTTTTTGACGAAGGCATTCTCTCATATGCATCGCTCTGGCCGCAGATGATGTTTTCTTCCGTAGCGGAGGCGGGGAAGTTCATGCTTCCCGGCCTGTTGATCTTGATCAGCCAGAAAGGTCTGGTTCAATTGATCGTGCCATTTCCCAAATCCGAATGCCCTCGCTGCGACTACGCGCTAGCAAAACTGAAGCAGCCGCGATGCCCTGAATGCGGCTTGAAACTCTCGGCGGAATTCCTGCAAGAAGAGGATGACTCCGATGCGTGATTTCGTTTACCTGATTCTCAAGCGAAGACATACCGTCATGATCATTCTGAGGTTCGTTTCCTTCGTGATGTGCCTCTGGGGCATCGTCGCTCTGGGATTCGTCGTTCTCGAAACGATTATTGCCGGCAACATCTTCTACCTTTTTCGCAATAGGAGCAGCGTGGAAACGATCGCTTTCAGTCTCGTACTGACCGTGAGTGGCTTGGTCCTTGCGTTGTCCACTCAGCGTTTGGCCCAATGGATTGTTCCCCTGCCAAAAAAAGTCTGCCCCAAGTGCGGTTACCGCTTGATCAGACTCATGCGCCCACGCTGCCCCGAGTGTGGGCTCGACTTGCCCAATGAGTTTGTGGACGACCTCGCTGCAGAGTGATCCTCAGAGGCAGAAGGGGCTACGATGCTCCCCATGCCCCGCTACAAAGTCACCATCGCCTACGACGGCACCGCTTTTTATGGCTGGCAGAAACAGCAACCGCCAGACAAGGAACCATTGCGCACCGTGCAAAAAGTGATGGAAGAGGCGGTCATGGAACTGACCAAGGTGGACAAGGTCGATGTTGTGGGGGCCTCTCGTACCGATTCAGGTGTACACGCAATAGGGCAGATTGGTACGTTTGTTTGCGAACGAGAATACGACCTTCGCAAATTGCCCATGATGCTGACCGCGAGATTGCCCGCCGATGTACACGTGCTGGATGCTGAAATTGTGCACGATGATTTCTGTCCTATCAGCGAATGCACGAGCAAGGGGTATCGATATACCCTCACCTGGGGATGTAAAAAGGAAATCAGGCGTCCACTCTTTGATCGCCACGTCATTGCGTGGACCGCGTATGAACTTGAACTCGCCCCCATGCAAGAGGCGGCGAAGTACATCGTGGGTGAGCATGACTTTGCCAGCTTCACCCGCAAAAACCACGGCAAAGAATCAACCGTACGAAAAGTCTTCTCCTGTGAAGTGAGAGAATCAGGTCTCCGCGAAATCCAAATGGACATCTCCGGCAACGGATTTCTCTATCACATGGTCCGCATCGTGGCCGGCACACTCTTGGAAGCGGGGCGGGGGTATTGGGCACCAGAAAAAATAATAGAGATATTTGAAGCGAAAGATCGCAAAGCAGCGGGGATGACGATGCCACCCGAGGGGCTGCGTTTGGAATGGGTTTCGTATGAACAATGAGCCATATAAAAGACACGTGCCACGGCCGTGTCGGCCGTGCTGCTTCCTTTCACTCAACTTCTGAATCGTGAGCATCTTTACGGCACGGCTCACAGAGCCGTGGCACACGATTGTCATCTGGCAAGATTCTTTAACTCCTCGATGAACTACGACGAATCATGCAAGGCCTAATCAATTCCATAGAAACGAACTAGCGAGTCAGCTTCAAAGTAGTATCAATCGCAAGGTTTTCCTCTTCCCTTCTTCCCTTCATGGCTCATGGCTCATAACTCATGGCTTCGCCCCTCCGCATCATGCACATCTCGACTCGGTTGATCCTGGGCGGTTCCCAGGAGAACACTGTTCTGTCTTGCGAAGGCCAGGCCGATCATGGTCATGCCGTCTCTTTGGTCTTTGGTCCGATTTTCGGCCCCGAAGGCTCCATGCTCGATCGCGTCAAGGCCCATGGGGGCATCGAGGCAATCGAGACGCCAAACATGGTTCGGGAACTCGCCCCGCTCAAGGATTTTCGTTGTGGACGCGAGCTTCGGGCCATCATCCGGGAGTGGAAGCCCGATGTCGTGCATACGCATTCATCCAAGGCGGGAATCCTGGGCCGAAGTGCGGCATGGAAGGAAAAAGTCCCCTGCATCGTCCACACCATCCATGGCCTGGCGTTTCATCCCTACATGAGCAAATGGCGCAACGCGATCTACATCGCTTCGGAGAAGTTCGCGGCCAAACGTTGCCACGTCATCGCCTGCGTGGCCGATGCGATGCGTGATCAGGCTCTCGCCAAAGGGATCGGAAAACCAAGCCAGTACATCACCGTCTACTCGGGGATGGAAGTGGAGCGATATGTCAAGCCGGCATGGGAACGCGATCGGGTGCGAAAGGAGTTGGGTCTATCCGGGGGTGATTTCGTGTTGGGAACCGTGGCGAGGCTCGCCGAGCTTAAGGGCCATGATGATCTGCTCGATGCATTGGAAGCGTTGATGAAGGCGAGGCCCACGCTCAAGCTGATGTGGGTGGGTGATGGCTGGTGGGCCGATCGTCTGCTGGGACGGGTCAAGGACTTGGGGCTGGCGGATCGGGTCATTGCCACGGGACTCGTGCCCAGCGAGGAAATTCCGAAGTACCTTCAGGCAATGGATGTGCTGGCCCATCCAAGTTATCGCGAGGGGTTGCCCCGCACCGTCACCCAGGCGTTGCTAAGTGCGACGCCCGTCATTGCGTATGATGTGGATGGCACCCGGGAGGTCTGCCTCGATGGCGAGACGGGTAAGCTCGTCAAGCCTGGCGATCTGACGATGCTGCGAGAGGCGACGGAATGGATGATGGAACATCCGGGGAAAAGACAGGAGATGGGAAGGCGTGGCCAGGAACTTTGCAAAGATCGATTCGCCGCCTCGCGTATGGTCGAGCATCTGGAGTCGATCTACGCCGATGTGCTTGAGCATCCCCGGAAGTGGGCTCCTTGAGTGCCTGGGGCAGGTTCTTGTCGCGTTGATATGTTTTGGACTTTGCCCCGGCATGGCGCTGGCGAAGAGTGCGGGGCCAGTAATCCAAGGGCAATCCGAAACGCTGGTCGCTGCTTCCTATCTCGAAAATCGCATCGACGAATTGAATAGTGACCTAACCCGGTTGCTTTCCATTCCCCAACCAGTTGATGAACGTGAAGATCTCCTCTTGAGGGCGCAGATCAACACGAGGCGTCTGGCCATTGAGCTGCTGCAGAAAGGCATTCAGTTCGGACCGGATGGCGTCGAGGCTGGGCTTGCCGGCCTTCGTGTCGCCCGAGGGTTGTTGAAACTTGATAAGTCGCTTCAGCGAGCGGCCGGCGATGAACGGGTCGAGTTGATCGAGGCACGCGAGTTCCTGCAGCAGTTCAACGATGCCTTCGACTCGTGGATCGATCGTTTTGAATTTGCGAAAGCTCAAGACTTGGATGCAATGCTGACTCAGGGGATCGAGTCGCTGTCCAATGCGATCCACCTGATTGAGGCTTCATCACCTACGAGTCACTGGATCATGGTGGATGAAGTGGTATCACCATCAACTCCGACGATCACGCCCCCGGCCCCGCCCCTGGGGCTCGAACAACAGATCGCAACGCTGCAAACATGGATGACCACGAGCACGCTTTCGGAATCAATGCGATCATCGATGAAGAAGAATATCGAGTATCTCACTCGAGGATTCGCCTTCGAGGAATTTCACGCACGGGTGAGTCAGGCTGCCATCGATCTCGCGCGACTGCTCACGGTCCATGAGACCCTGACCACATCGATGACGCTGGATGAGCAGGATCGCAACGCCTACGAACGACGGATCGAGGATGCATCGGCATGGTTTGGCGATCCCAAGCAGCGGGATCGAGCCTGGATGCGAATCGCAAGGCTCGAGGCGAGTGTGCAGGTCGAAGCGCAACTTGCCAAGTTCAAAGATGAAAATGCATCACTGCCTTCGTTGTTGATGGCCTTGAGGCGGGTCGAAACCGACATCGACGAGGCTGGGGACGACGAATGGGGCATCGCGGCGATTCGTCGATACCGGGGCATCCTGCAGGTCATGATTGATTTCCGGGGGCTTGAATTGACTATGCAGAATCGTGAGATTCGCCAGGTCAGGGCTTCAATGCTGGAATCATTTCAGCGTGCCGAATCGTCGATCATCGATCAACTCGATCGATTCCTGGGCGATGAAGCCGTCATGAGCGATCCCTCGATGAGCAGTCTGCTGGCTCATCAGCAACACATCATCGAGGACCTGAAGCTCATCGAGCAGGTCGATGACTGGCTGGAGGCCATTGGCCAGATCGGCCCTCGGGCGCGACGGAACGTCTTGCGCCGCTTACGCATCGTGATTGGCAGGCTGGCCGAGCCGGCGCGAAGAAACGAGGCGGCCATGATCCTCAAGCAATTCGGGGATCACGTGACGAAATTCGTGAAGCTGCCATTGGAAAGCGAGCTCCGTCGGTCGATGGAACTGGCAACGCTCACGGGGGGGTTGCATGATTCGCTTTCCAGGAAGATCACCACCACCCGCACGAGTTGGACCGAAATCCTGGAGCGAGACCTCACAGGAGGCGAAGAGGCGGAGCGGCTGGCGAATCTGCATCGCCTGATGCAAAGTCTCGAGCAGTATATTTCCTTGACGGATCTGGAAGAGAGTCAGACGTTGATCAATCGTTGGGCGGGATGGACAATTGAACCCATCATCGTCGAGCGTCCCCAGAGGGAATTGCCACTTCGTTTCAAACTCGCCACGGCTGCGGCCATCGAGGATCTGACGACGGATCTGCAAATGCAGCTCAATGCGATAGAAATGGACCTGCCCCTCATGACGCTCATCAACGAACTGGCCATGGCCTGGCGTCCCCAACTCGAGGTTTTTTCAGGGGGTGCGAGCGGCGTACTGGATGCGTTGTTGATCGCCCCCGCCCCCGCCCCCGCCCCCGGATACAGGGCCTGGCTCTACGAACAGCGCGGTCTGTTGGCGAAGTTGTGTCTTGAAGCCCACGAACGCGAACACGCTCGCACCACAGGTCAGGGAGAGAAGGCCAATTCTTTTGCCCAGGCCGTCAACCAGAGTGTCATGCAAGTGAAGCAGGCAATCCCACATGGTTTGTCCGAGGGGTCATCACCCTGACTTCTGGATCGAATCGGATCCGATCATCGTGCGAGTCTCTTCAGCTCCTGCGGGTATCATGACTTCATAGTCTTTTTTACGAGGTTGATTCATGGCCAATATTCTCGTGGTGGGACCCCACCCGGACGATCAGGAACTGGGCATGGGGGGCACGATCGCCAAGCTGGCGAGCCAGGGGCACGATGTGCTGTTGCTGGACATGACCAATGGCGAACCGACGCCACATGGCGACCCAAAGACGCGTGCGATCGAGGCGGACAAGGCCGCCGAGATCCTGGGCGTCAAAAGAAAGCTGCTGGGGCTGCCCAATCGCATGGTTGAGCACAATCTCGAATCAAGACACAAGGTCGCGGGGGTCATTCGCGAGCACCAGGCGGACATCGTATTCACGCCTTATTTTCAGGATGCCCATCCCGATCACATTGCGACCACGCGGATCGTGGAGGATGCCCGGTTCGACTCGAAGCTGACGAAGATCGACCTGCCGGGCGAGCCCATCTACCCCAAGTGGTTGTTCTATTACTACTGTACCCACCTGCGTTGGGTCGCGGATCCCAATTTTCTCTTCGATATCAGCGGATTCGAGAAGACCAAACGCGACTCGATCGTCGCCTACGAGACGCAATTCGTGATCCCCGAGAAGAACCGCAAGATCGTGGAGTGGCTGGATGGCATGCACTCCTATTACGGCAGCCGCATCGGGGTCGAATCCGCGGAGCCTTTCTTCACGAAGGAGCCGATCGGCCTGACGGGTTTGGATTCGCTGACACAGCTTTAAAAGGGGATTTTACGTGTATCAAAATGCCATCTATACCGCGATCGTATTGATAATTTTTACCCTCTTGTTTAGTGGATGGCTGTATGCGGAAATCAAGAATGCGAAGCGATGGATTCGAATCGGTTCGGGTCTTGTGTTCACCGCCTCGATCGGAGCCTACTTTCTATTGAGACTCGTCGGCAATAGTATGGTTTACGTGAAAGGCGTTTACCTACACGGGGACAATGTTCTGAGGCAAATCGAAGTCTTGGAGGCCGGAAAAGGTGATGAAATCATTCCGCTTCTTGATGTTTATGCCGAAAATGTTGTCACTGACGCCTACGCCGCCCAGTTTCAGTTCGGCGATCGATTGAATGAGCTTCTTTGGGAGGTGAAAAAGGAAGCTCAAGACTCACCTTTGATCGAAAAGTGACAGCTGGACA
>JAPULD010000551.1 GCA_027295365.1 Planctomycetota bacterium | reverse complement strand
CGGAACTACCCCCGGAACTGCCCCCGGTACTTCGCACGAGACTGCCTCCCCGAATCCACCGACGAGCGCATCGTCGAGCCTGCCTGCGAATCCGACCACGAATCCCTCCACGTTACAGCCCCACAGCCGCCCGAACTACGAACGTCCGCCCCGAGGCCCCAAACGTGTTCGCGACGGGATGAAGCTCAAGGCCCTCAAGGAAAACGCCCCCAACACGGTTCTTTCGATCGCCTGGCTTGAGCTGTTTCGTGTCTCCATCGATGAGGAAGAATTCACCCAGGGATTCGAGTACGCCAAATCTGGACAGGTCATCACCCTGGACATCCAGCCCGGGGCCATGGTCGCCAAAGTGCAGGGGGTGATCGGAAGACCCTACAGCGTGCGCATCGGTTCCCCCGTGCTTGATGAAGCGCAGTGGCAGGACCTCATCCAGGAACTCTCGAGCGAGGCAATCCACACGGCCAGGCTGCTCTCCGCAAAAGCCTCGGATGAACTGCACGATGTATTTGAGTCCATTGACGTGGATCTCATCCCGCTCGAAGCATCATCGCTGACGTTTGCATGCGATTGCCGGCGACCGAACCCCTGTCGCCACGTCGCCACCGTAGCGCACATCATCGCGGATCGCCTGGAGAGCAGGCCGGCATTGATTTTCACCCTTCGGGGTCTGCCTTTCGATGAACTCCTGGATCGCCTGCGTCATGCACGGCAAATCCAGACTCGGGGCGTGGCCATGGCTCATGCCGATCCGATGATTCCCGAGACGCAACTTGCCGCCCCGCCCCTGGAAGAATGCCTGGATGATTTCTGGAGAGCCGGACGGGAATTGGAGGATGTGGTGCAGACCTCCGAGAAGCATGTGGAGCACGCGCTGCTGCGAAGGCTCGGCCCCTCGCCACTGGAAGGCAAGTTCCCCATCGCCGGCCTGTTGGCGAGCATCTACGACACCGTTTCGAGGTATGCCATCGAGTTGCGCGACCGGGCCGAGGGGATCGACGAAGCTCGAGCATTTGCAAGCGAACCCGGTGAGGACGAGAATGGGGATGACGACGCCTCGGCGTGATCGTCAGTAGACAAAGTTGATAATTTGGAGTGGGATCATGATGCGCGGATTCATCCAGTCTGTTTTGCTCGTGTTGTTTCTGGCTTCTTCGTCTCTGGCCCAGGATCTGGTGATCAAGGGTGGTCTTCTCTTTGATTCGGTTGGCGATGCGTTGCGCAAGAACACGTTGATCGTCATCAAGGGCGGCAAGATTGCGATCCTCGATGCGGATCCCGAGTCGATTGACCTGGGCGACATGCCGGTCATTGAACTGTCTGACGACGACACGATCCTGCCCGGGTTCTTCGACCTGCACGCGCACTACAACATCAACGTCCTGGGGTTGGGGCGCATCGATGAGACGAATCACTACTCGCTCATCTATCTGGCCAATGGTTGCACCTCGACGTTTCCCGCCGGGGAGTGCAATCCGGATGAGATGCTGGCCATGCGAAGGCGTATCGACCGGGGCGAGCAGATCGGCCCCCGGGTCTATTCCTCGGGGCCCTACTATGGCCAGTCCATGCGCCGCGGCGCGACGGCCCGGGAAGTCATCGAACGCGTCGATACGTGGGCCGATCTGGGGGCGAGGGGTTTCAAGGCCAAGCGAATCAGCCCCCTGCAGCTCGAGACGCTCATCGAGCGCGCCCACCTGCATGGCCTGACGGTGACTGCCCATCTCGACTCGGGGTTTCGCAATTCCGTCAATCCCCGGGATGCGATCCGGATGGGCATCGATCGCATCGAGCATTTTCTGGGGGGCGATCTGCTGGGCGAGTCGCAATCCGCCTACGCCTCATTGGAAAACCTGACCGATCAGGACATCGCCTCGGAGGCCATGGACGAGATCATCGACCTCTTCATCGAGCGGGGCGTCTTCTTCGATGCGACGATGACCGCGTATGGATATTTCGGTTTGCGTGACGAGGTCTACGAACAATGGCACGACGAGGCGAAATACTTGACGCCCAAGGTGAGGGCGTGGGCCAGTAATCAGCAACGCAATGTCATCGAGCAGTTCGAGAAGATCTACCACGTCAAACGCAAGACGCTCAAGCGTTTCTACGACGCCGGGGGTGGCTCGCTCATCACGACCGGCACGGACCACGTCTCCAATGGGGAATACCTGGGGGGCTTCGCCATCCATCGCGAACTGCACGCCTTCACGAGGGCGGGCATCACCCCGGCCGACGCACTCAAGATGGCGACCATCAACGGGGCGAGGGCGCTGAACGTTTCAGACAAGTTGGGCAGCATCGAGGTGGGCAAGTTCGCCGACCTGATCGTGATCAAGGGCGACCCCTTGAAAGACATCCGAAACACGCGGAACGTGTACACCGTCATCAAGAATGGCGAGGTCTACGACTCAGCGGAGTTGCTGAAGTCCGTGGAGGGGAAACTGGGACCCACGGAAGAGAAACCTGGGAATTAGGATGTTTTCCTACTGAAAATATCTGAGTGTGAGTC
Source organism: Planctomycetota bacterium (assembly GCA_027295365.1). Lineage (GTDB taxonomy): Bacteria > Planctomycetota > Phycisphaerae > Phycisphaerales > SM1A02 > JADFSH01. The sequence goes on along the minus strand of JAPULD010000551.1, from coordinate 2,243 downwards.
AATACGAGAACTAGGTTGGAACCGCCTATTCATTGCTTGTTTTCAATATGCTGAAAAAAATAATTCTTATTCCGCGCAGCGGCCCAAATGATGTGGCGTAGATGGAGGGGAACAGTGTGTCCTTTTCGCCATCATTCGGGAGAGAAAACCCATGTCGAAGCGAATTTTCGGAGTGACCAGGCGGTCACGTGTATTCTGGGCAGTTCTCAGCTTTTTGTCCTGCCTGTGCTTCATCCAATCGAAATCCAATGGGCAATGCGAGGATGAGCAGTTGCTGGCCTTGCACAGCACGCCCGGGTCAAGTTTCGGTCAGAGCATCGACATGGATGGCGATCTTGCGGTCATCGGGGCCCCCTGGGATTCGGTCGCCGGGCCGGACCATTCGGGTTCCGTCTACGTCTTTCGGTTTATCGGCGGGCAATGGCAATTCGAGGCCATGCTTCAGCCACCCGATCCGCAGCAATCCGGACTGTTCGGGAGCGCCGTGGCGATCAGTGGATCGACCATCGCGGTCGGTGCGTATTCAACGGATGAACAAGGGACCAGTTCCGGATCCGTGCATCTCTTTGAACTGACTCAGAACGGATGGGTGCATTACCAAAAACTCTTGGCCCCGAATGGCGATGAGGGAGATGCATTTGGGCTTGGCCTCGATCTGGATCAGGGGTGGTTGGTCGTGGGCGCGCCGCATGATGAACAGTTTGGTGATCTCACTGGCACCGTCTTCGTATACGAACTCGTCGATGGCTCCTGGAGCCTTTCTCAGATCTTTGGTCATACGGATCCCGTATTGCGAAGTATGTTTGGGTACGAGTTGGAGATACAAGGCAACACGTTCATAGCCTCCGCCCCAAATCAAGGGTTGGCCTATGTTTTTGTACGAGACGGCAAGACGTGGATGAAGACCCAAACATTACCTGACCCGTCCAGCGATCCCGTCGGATTCTTCGGGGCGAACATGAGCCTGGACAGTGACTGGCTGGTGATCTCGGGCGGCATGCACATCTATCATTTTGATGGGGAACAGTGGAACTTTCATACTCGGTTGGAGGATCCGATCCCTGGCGGCCAGCATTACACAAACCGATTTGGGAGCGATGTCGTCGTCCGAAACGGGTATTTGTTCGTCGGGGCGTCCGATGCCATGCTCATTTCGGGAGAACGTGAAGCGGGTCGCGCGTATGCCTATGAATTGGAGTATGCACCGAAGACAGGTTTTCAATGGGTTTTGATTCAATCGATGATCTCAAGCGACCTCACCGGATATGACCATTTTGGCAGTTCCGTGGCCAGCAACGGTCAGCAGCACCTAGTGGGGGCACGCATGACCACGTATATCGAGGAGGACTTCGGCAAGGTCTACGCCTTCACAGTCCGTCCCCCCGATTCGGATTGCAACGGCAACCTCGTGGACGACGCCTGCGATCTGTTGTCGGGCGTTGACGAGGATTGCAACGGGAATGGCGTGCTCGACGATTGCGACCTGGCTGCGGGATCCGCCCGGGATTGCAACGAGAACGAGATCCCCGATTCGTGCGACATCGCCAGCGGTTTCAGCGACGATTGCAACGGCAATGAAATTCCCGACAGCTGTGATATGACGTCCGATCCAAGCCAAGATTGCAATGGAAACTTCCGACCCGATTCTTGCGATATCGCGGAAGGTACATCCTTGGATCAAAACGCCGATGGCATACTTGACGAATGCGAATGCTCACTGTCAACCCGAATCGTATCGGACGACATGGTTGAGGATGATTACTTCGGTCAATCCGTGTCAATTAGTGGTAATCGGGCAATCGTGGGGGCACGATGGCATGATGACAGAAAAGGAGCCGCCTACATCTTTCGACAGGTCGATGGTGAGTGGGTTCAGGAAGCTAAACTGACGCCGGGATTGATGGAGGCAACCGATTTTGGATATCGAGTCGATATCTGCGGCGATTCGGCAATCGTCTCGTCGGTGGGTGAATTCGCTTCAATCTATCGCTATAACGACGCAATAGAAGAATGGAACGTTGAAGCTGTCATTGAGCCAGCGTTACCATATGGATTGCCGTTTCTTGATGTGGCCATCACGCACAACGTGGCGGCGGTGCTCATGGACGTCAAGATCAACGGCGAATTTTCCTGGGGTGCCACGGTCTACCGATATCTGGGTGATGAAATCGGCTGGCGCGAAGAGGCTTTTCTGCCATTGGTGGATGTCGAAACGTCCTATTCTTGGAGCCCTTACAATCGAT
>JAPULD010000550.1 GCA_027295365.1 Planctomycetota bacterium | reverse complement strand
CGCTACTATCGGGCTCACCGATCGCATCTTCACCCGCATCGGGGCGTCCGACGAACTGCACGCGGGACAGTCCACCTTCATGGTCGAGATGACCGAAACCGCGAACATCCTGCACCACGCCACTGAACGCAGCCTCGTCATCCTCGATGAGATCGGCCGTGGCACCAGCACCCTCGATGGCCTTTCGCTGGCCTGTGCGATCGCGGAATCCCTGGCGTCGATCGGTTGTCGCACGCTGTTCGCGACGCACTACCATGAATTGACGACGCTGGCCGACAAGCTCGAGAACGTGACCAATCTCCAGGTCGCGGTCCGGGAATGGAACGACACCATCGTGTTCCTCTTTCGCATCTTGCCGGGCCGGACGGATCGCAGTTATGGCATCCACGTGGCGAAGATCGCAGGCCTGCCAGACTCAACCGTCACAAGGGCCAGACAACTGCTCGAATCACTCGCGGTGCAGACCGAGTCGCCCGACTCGATCCAGCTTGAATCTGCAAATTCATCTACCCCCGCCCCGGTTCCGGCCCCCGGGGGACAGCTCGATCTGTTCAAGGAATACATCGATCATCCGGTCGTTGACGAACTGAAAAAACTTGATCTGACCACGATGACGCCCCTGGTCGCATTCGACCATCTCCGCGCCTTGCAGGCCAAGACCCTGGACTCATCAAACGACTCTTGAGCAGACGCATCATGGCGAACAATGATTTCGACTCGATGTTGGCCCAGGCTCAAGATTACTTCAATACCGGCGCCCTGGAGCAGGCCGACGGGTTGTGCCAACGATTGTTGACCATGCGCCGCAACGCCCCGAGGGTTTTACTCCTTCTGGGGCGAACCAAGATGGCGCTTTACGATTTCGCGGCGGCCGAGAAATACTTGCTCAAATGCCTGAAGCTGGTCCCCAAGGAACCGGCGGTTCATCTCTGCCTCGCTCAGACGAGGCAATCCCAGGGGCGATTCAGCGAAGCCATCAGTCGATACGACAAGGTGCTGCGACTGGTCCCTGATCATCCTGTGGCGATCATCAGCAAAGCCGAGGCTTTGCAGTGGCGAGGGGAGTATCAAAAGGCGTACGACCTGCTCCAGCCCATTATCGAAAAAGGTGACGTCTCGCCCCAAATGGCGCACGTGCAAGCTGGTTCGGCCCTTCGACTGAGACGATGGCAGGAAGTCATCGACGTGGCTTCGGAGTCGGCTGATTCGGTCGACGCGCCGCCATTTACAAAACAGCACCTGTATCTGTTGATTGGTCAGGCGTACGAAAAACTGGGTGCGATCAACAAATCATTCGAGGCGTTCAAGGCCGGCAACGATGCCATCGATGTGCCATCCAACGTTGATGATCGACTGGAATCCATGCGCCGCATCCGCGAGTTCTTCACTCCTGAATCCATGTCCAACGTACCGCGCGGCAGCAATCCGACGGAATTGCCGGTTTTCGTGGTGGGGATGCCTCGGTGCGGCTCGACGCTCGTGGAAACCATCATCGACGCCCACCCCCGCGCAACAGGATTGGGGGAGATGGCCATCGTGCCGAATCTCGCAGATCGCCTTTCGACTGAAATCCCCTCGAACCAGCCTTATCCGGCGTGCGTGCTCGATCTTGAATCCGCCGATGTGGACCGACTCGGTGTGCAATTGCTGAATCAATTGAAAAAACATGCACCTCGGGCTCGGCGCGTCGTCGACAAGACCCTGCGCAACTTTGAGATGATCGGTCTGATCGAATTGCTGCTCCCGGGGGCACGAATCATTGATTGTCGGCGTGATCCGGTGGACACCTGCTTTTCCTGTTTCACTCAGCCCCTCCCCCTGCCCGGTCATGCCTACGCTTGCCATCTGGAAGATCTTGGTCGGGTGTATCGCGAATACGTGGCCACGATCGAGCATTTCAAGTCGATCTCCCGCTTACCCATCCTGGAAGTTCAGTACGAGTCGCTGGTGTCGGAACCGGAAACCCAAACCCGACGCATCATCGACTTTCTGGGGCTGGAATGGAACGATCGATGCCTGTCGCCGCATGAGACGAAACGACAGGCCATGACGTTGAGTGACGCTCAGGTGCGCCAGCCCATTTATCAAAGCTCGGTCAGTCGTGCCGAGAAATTTCGCGATCACCTGGCCCCGCTGATCAGCGCGCTGAATCGGGATTGTTGAATCCCCAATTAAAGACCCCCAAGATGTTCGAGTAGTCATCGGTCCAGACTTGAAGCTCCGGATCGATCGGCGCTCGTTCCCATTTCGAGCGAGTTGAGTCAGGATGCAAGGGCATCAGATCCTCGACCGATCGAGCCATCACGATCCAGATCGATGAAGAATGCGGTTGCGTGTTTTCCTGTCCATCGGACACGACATCGTGCTGCACAAAGCAGACCAGCCCCAACGATTGAGCAAGGTTGCCCATGATGGGCTTGAGATCGAGGTAGCGATTGGAAATATGGAAGGCCAGGAGACCGTTCGGTTTGAGTGTATCGATGTACATCGACGCCGCTTCTTTGGTAAGCAAATGCACCGGGATCGAATCACTGCTGAAAGCGTCGAGAACAAGTAGATCGAATGTGTCGGCTTCCACCTTATCCAACGTCAGCCGGGCATCCCCCAGCACGATGTTCACGTTGGCATTTCTTTCTTTGGCTTTCTCGAAGTAAGAAAAATACGTGGGGTTCGTCGCGATTGATTCGACTTCGGGATCAATCTCATAGACCGTGAAATGATCACCTTCATCGGCGTAAGCAAACAAGCCTCCTCCGCCCAACCCGACGATGCCGACTCGGGTGAATGGATCCGCATCGTTTACTCGAAAGTCCCCGAACACTTGTCCGATCGGCCCCAAACGATGGTAATACGTCAAGGGCGTGTCGGCGAGAATCGGTTGACCATCGTCGCCCACGTATTGCATGCCATGCAGCGTCGTGCCATGAAAGAGCTGGTTGATCCCCAGTCGTTTCAAACCTGATTGTGCGATGCGATATTCGCGGGTGAGTCGATGCACACCAAAGAAACTTCGTTGGGCATCGAGTTCCTGCCCCCGGGTCACGGTGTCAAAACTCCCGGCGAGAAACACCGCCCCCAACGCAAGCCCGAATCGGATGGGTCTCATAGAGAAGAAGTAGCACACCACCGCCGGAATCCCGGCGGTGAAGATGAGTCTCGCTTTCGATCCGGGTTCGGCGTGGTCATTGGCCCACCAGACCATGGCCAAAGCGATTCCCCCCAACAGAAGGGGAAAGACATAATCCAGACGACGCGTCCAGGGCGAAGCATGCTCGTCTTCCCCATCGCTCTCGAAGAATTTTCGAGACGAAGGGATCAATAAACACGCCACCACCAGCGCGATCGGATATTCAGCAATGCTCGTAAACACCATCGGCGCGACCATGGCATTGAACAAGCCGCCAAGCACGCCCCCCACACTCATGAACAAGTAGAACTCGGTGAGATGCGATGTCGCAGGTCTATCCCGAGCGAGTTCGCCATGACAGGACATGGTCATGATGAAGAACACACTCAAATGCAGGAGCACGACCAGCATCACCGGTTCCGTACCTTCGCTTAGTAACACAATCAAGAGGGCGATGCAGGCGATGGGCAGAAATCGCACCATCCAACGATGCGACAACAATTGCTTTTTCGCAAAGACGAGGATGAACGTCAACAGATACAGCACCAGCGGGATAATCCACAACAATGGCACCACCGCGATGTCGGTCGTGATGTACGTCGTCACCCCCAGCATCAGACTCGACGGAACCGCGGCCAAGGCGATCCATCGCCCCCGACGCATCCAGGTGACCTTCCCGAGCCGCTCTTTGTCTTGCTCATTCGCCAACTCGGTTTCGGACTCAGGCTCACTTGGAGTCTCGATCATGATCCCCTTCGTCCGGGTCAGCATGATCGCACAACCCCAGATCAGGATCACCAAGACGAAATATCCCCCCGACCATACCAGGCTCTGGTCGCCCAGCTTCAAGGTTGGCTCCATCAATGCGGGGTAGGCCAGCAACGCCAGCATGCTGCCGCAATTGCTCGCGGCGTAGAGAAAATAAGGATCATGAGCCGTGCGGTGCCCCGTGGTGCTGAACCATTTCTGCAACAACGGCGCCGTGCTGGCCACCACGAAAAAGGGAAGCCCGATCGCAACGCTCAGGAGCAACAAGAGCCACCCGAAGGGATTACCCTCCGCCGGTGGCGTCCAGCCTTCTGGCACCACCAGGGGCAGGACCAGCAATGGAAGCAGCAACAACACCCCATGCACGATCGCTGACTTCTTGACGCCCAGGAATTTGGTGGAGAGATGCGCGTAGGCATATCCCGCCAGCAAGGCTCCCTGGAAGAACACCATGCAGGTGTTCCAGACCATGGGCGTCCCCCCCAAGAGGGGCAACACCATCTTGGCGAACATGGGCTGCACCAGAAACAGCAGCCCCGCGCTGAGGAACAAGGTCAGGACGTACAGAATCAGCAAGCAGAGGCTCCATAAGGGGGCGATGAGGCGAACAGTAGGCCAGCTTAACGTACCGGGCGGAGATCCGTATCGATTGGATTTTCCCCTTTGCCCGTCTACCCTGCCTCACCAATTCATTGGTAGGAGGATTCCCTTGAACGCAGCCTATCTCAAAACCAAGCACGACGCGGGTCTCGAATATCAAGCCTATCTCGCCACGGATCCGGAGAAGGGCGAGAAATGGAAAGCGATCGGCCAACAGATAAGGCTATCCAGCGATCAGAAAACTCTCATCGAAGGCTTCACCCGCGAGATGAAGGTGCTGGTCGTTTCCGGCATCTGGTGTGGTGATTGCGTCCAGCAGGGGCCGCTCCTGCAGGCCATCGCGGATGCCAATCCCCGGATCGACCTGAAGTGGGTCGATCGCGATGAACACGAGGATCTCGCCAAGCAGCTCATGATCAACCAGGGGCTCAGGGTCCCTGTGGCGATTTTCTTGGCCGAAGATTACGAACCCGTCTCGATCTTGGGCGACCGAACGCTGACGAGATATAGGGCGATCGCCGCCAAGCAGCTCGGGCCCAGCTGCCCCCTGCCCGGGGCTCCAATCCCCCAGGACGAACTGGAAGCCACGCTGCAGGATTGGCTCGACGAGTTCGAGCGCGTGCACCTGCTGCTGAGACTCTCGGGTCGCCTCCGCCAATTGCATGGGGATTGATAGACTTACAAGATAGGAATTCTCATGCTGATGAACGCCGAGTTTTTGAATCGCAAATACCACGAAGCTCTCCCTTATGATCAGTTCGTCGCCCTGGGCGAGCCGATGGGACATCGACCGCAATGGGATCAAAGGCATGGGATGCTTGCGCTTACGGATGAGCAGGAGAAACTCGTCCAGGGGTTTACGAGGACCATGAAAATCCTCTGTCTCACCGGGACGTGGTGTGGGGATTGCGCCTTGCAAGGCGCGGCCATGCAGCGGATCGCCGAGGCCAATCCCGAATGCATCGACCTGAAATTTCTCCTGAAAGACGATGAACAAGCGGAACTCATTGTCGCGTGTCAGATCAACGCGGGATTCAGGGTTCCCGTCACCTGGTTCATGGCCGAGGACTTCGAGCCGGTGTCCCGGATCGGGGATCGAACCTTGAGCCGATATCGGGCCATGGCCCAAAAAGCGTTGGGCGATGCGTCGGGCGTGATGGCCCCGGCCCCCGTGGATCCGGTCCGGGAAGTGCTCAATGAGGTCCTGGACGAATTCGAGCGTGTGCACCTGTTGCTTCGCACCAGCGCCCGATGGCGTCAGAAATATGGCGATTGATCCTCTCGAATCATCAATTTTAGATTGAATTCGACGATTGCAACCGGCCCGGGCATCCCGTTATAAACAGAGTTATAAGGCAACTTTTTCCACGTCTGGCCGTCGGACTCGGAACGCCCATGTTCAATCCATCATTCTCCAGTTTACGCGGGGCCGAATCGAGGATTCTCATCCGAAGCTTCGTCATCCTGCTCACCGTGCTTTCCTTGTCGGTCGCCCAGGCCCAGACATCGACTCCTGAACAAAGTACCCCCTCGTCCGGTTTTGCCTGGTCGTCGATCCCGGACCGCGAGCAGGACACGATCTCGAACCTTCTGGCTTCGGATCATTGGCCCTTGCGCGTCTTTGCGCTGTTGCGACTGGAGCGGTTTTCGGGCGTCGAGGTCG
>JAPULD010000055.1 GCA_027295365.1 Planctomycetota bacterium | reverse complement strand
GCTCATGGGAACCGCCATGGGGGAGACGACCCCAAAGTGATACACCGTGATGGGGGTGGCGAACATCCACGCAGTCGCGGTGATCGCCAACGCGGTCATCGCCCATTGCCCCAACATCTGCAGCGTGCTCGATACAAGCAGATCGGGTCTCCCGAACCAGCGGCGTCGAAAAGTCGGGGCAAAGTGAACGATGCCCAGCACGACGCCAAAGCTGAGCTGGAACCCGGGGGTGAACAACTGGTCGGGACGCCACGCCAGCAGCAGGATCGCGCTGAGGGCCACGAGCCCACTGACTTTGAGATGCCGGCCAAATACCAGGGCCAGCGACGAGGCGATAGTCATCACCCCCGCGCGCATTACCGGCATGCGCACTTCCACCAGAAAGAGATACACCAGCACGATGACGATGATGAAGAGCCCATGCCGACGGGTCGGGATGGCCAACAGCCGAAGGATCAACAACACGAATCCCGCCAGCACGCCCAGATGCAGCCCCGAGATGGCCATGAGATGCGCCAAACCGAGACGCCGAAATGATTCGGTCAATTCATCCTGCCCCATCTCGCGCTGGCCCAGCAGCAAGGCCTTGAGCAACACATCGCGCTGCCCCGCCTCGTCGTCAGGAAGATTCGATAACAGCCAGCCCCCCGCACGTTGTTGCAGAGATTCCCGCCACTGTCGATACGCAAACCCCACGCCTTGGCGAGATGCCGGCATCACCACAAGCAGTTCGCGAGTCGGAACATGGAGCGTTCCCGCCAATCCTTTCGCCCGGCTCAGGAATCGATAATCGAACTCTCCAGGATTCGAGGGTCTGGAGGGCGCACTCAAGAAACCCTTGGCTTCGATACGATCGCCCGGTTTCAAGGGTGCGATGGTCTCACTGACGCGCACCAGGATGCTCCCATGAATCCGATGGTCGCGTCCTTGCTGATCGACCAGGGCTTCAACACGCAGGGGGAAATTCATCGACGCGGCGCGATAGTCGAACTGACCCATCGATCCCGATGTTCGATCGCGCCGGCGTGGCGTCTCCAGGGCGATGCCTTTGACATGGACAAGCCGATTCGTGTCGTCGAGCTGAGCCGCCAGATCCATCGGCGAGACCTGCGAGAGTCTCACGATGCACCAGGCCCCACCCAGGGCGAACATCACCATGAGGATGAACCCCATCATCGCTTTGGGAAAACGCTTGCGGCTCAGGAATGCAAGCAACAACCCCAGCCAACCGGTCGCGATCAATCCCCAGAGAAACTCAGGCGGCATCTCGCGAGCCAAAGCGATACCCAATGCAAAAGCGAGTGCCAGCAACGTGAGCCTTGAACCCCGATACCCGGGAGGTCCATTGGATGAAGAACCGGAAGATGGCCCGGAAGGGACCTTCATGGGAGTCGATCATCGCGCGCCGAGAGCCTGGCCGCAAGTTTTCTCCCTCGAAAAGCCCCCCGGATGGCCCCTCGAATGCTCTGAGAACTCAATGACGGATCCTGGTCGATTCACCTACACTGTCCCCAGATGCAGAACATCCTTGGCCAATCTCATGCAATCGAAACGCTCCAGGGCACCTTGAAGAGTGGCCGGCTCCACCACGCCTGGATCTTTTCGGGCCCCCGGGGCGTGGGCAAGTTCACGACCGCCCTGGAATTCGCAAGGATTTTGCTCGATCCCGAGGCCCAGCCCAACCTGGCGGGGCAGATCGATTCCGATCCGTCCAGCGAGACCTCGAAGCTCATCGAGGCCGGGTCGCATCCCGACCTGCACATCATCCGTAAGGAGCTGGCGCTGTTTTCTGATAATCCGATGCTTCGCAGCCGCAAACTCATGAACATCCCGCTCGACCTGTTGCGCGAACACATGCTGGGGGGACGCACGAGCGATGATCGTCGTCATGAAGCCGCGGCGTACCGCACGCCCAAGCTGGGCCATCGCAAGGTGTTCATCGTCGATGAGGCGGAACTGATCGACAAGAATGGGCAGAACTCAATGCTCAAGACGCTGGAGGAGCCGCCTGCCCAGACGTTTCTCATCCTGGTTTCCTCAAGGGGCGAAAGGCTTCTGCCCACGATCCGCAGTCGATGCCAGCATGTGCGGTTCCATCGTCTCGATCTGAATGACATGGAGGCCTGGTTCAATCGATCGGAACTTGGTGTGGACGAGGATGAACGAAAGTGGCTCCTGCGTTTCGCCGACGGATCACCGGGGCAGGCGCATCTCGCGGCGGAATTTCGGTTCTACGAGTGGCGACGAATTCTCAACCCGATGATCGCGCAGCTCGAAAAAGGGAATTACCCTTCCGACATGGGCAAGGCGATGGCCGAGTTGATCAAGGGTTTTTCCGAAGCCTGGGTCAAGAGCCGCAAGAACGCCAGCAAGGATGCGGCGAACAAGGATGGGGCGCGACACCTCTTCTCGCTTCTGGCTTCGTATGCCAGGGCGCGTCTGCAGGGACTGGCCGACGACGAAATGATGGTGGAGCACTTCGCGAGCCTGATCGAGTTGATACGCGAGGCGGAGCTTCAGCTCGATTTCAACGTCAACGCGCGGCACGTGCTGGACAATCTCGTCGTACAGTGGTCGCGGCTGGGTGCGTTGACCCCGGCGTGATCACTTCTCCGAATCGACTTCCTGCAAGGCTTTTTCAAGTCGCTTTCGGAGGGCCTTGTTCTGATCACCCGGGGTTTCGGCCTCCTCGAACATCGCCAAATGTTCCGCCCGAGCGACACCGACATCGAGTGCAGCCTTGATGAGGGCGAAACGAGCCAGATCGTCATCTTGCTGCTCATGCAGCAGAATCTCGGCCACGCGCCGGGCAGCATCATTGCGCCCCGCGGCCAGCAAGACCGCGTGGAGGAGACTGAGTTCCGTTCGCTGAAACCTGCGCATGGATGAGAGGATCATCTTTTTCCGCTCTTCATCCATCGAAGCCGGCAATTCATCCGCGCGTGAAATCTGTATGAGTTGCTCGACTCTCCCCGCGGGATCGTCATAGACTAAGCCCGCATCCGACCAGCGCTTTCGTTCGACGAAAATCTCATAAATGTCCGATCGGAGGCTGCCGGTGTACTTTTGGCCTTCGGGCGATGACTTCATCCGGTCGTACCATTCCAGGATATCGTCCTCTTCACCAATCACCTTGCTGAGATGCACCCAGTCAATCAACGTCTCGCGATCCTCGGCTCCATCGTCAATCCGCTGGCGAAGTGCATCACGGAGTGCAGTGAAGGTCTCCTTGGCCGGTTCATGCTTGCCGGCCAGGTCTTTCATGTCCCCGACCATGTAGGACAGTCGTACCCCGACGTAGGCTTGATCGTATTTCAGCATGTTCTCCCAAAGCCAGGCGTACTCCTCGGTCGCTTCTTCGTATTCTCCTTGCCGGAGCAATACACCGGCCAATTCGTATCGCGCGTCGATGTCGACGTTGCCTTCCTCGTCCATGCGATCCCCCGCCACCTCGCGCAGGCGGTCAATGTTACGCCGGCCTTCGAGGATCCCATCGAGCCACGTCAGCAGTTCGTCCGCGTCCTTGTAGCCGACCACCCGGTCGAATTCCTGGCCGGCCTTGAACACGATGATCGTGGGCATGGCGGCGATCTTGAGCATCTGCGCGCCCACCTTTTCTTCATCGACATCGAGTTGAATGGCGATCGCGCGCTCGTCGATCCAGGAGACCACCCGAGGGTCGACCCACGTAGTCTTGTCCATCTTCTGGCAGGGGACGCACCAGACCGCCGTGGCATCGACGATCAGGTATTTTTCCTGATCACGAGAAGCCTGCTTGGCATCTTTGAACTTCAGGTCGGAAAAGAGATCAGGCGGAGTCCCCCACGTCGTCGAGATCACCGCACAGATCGTCACCATGCACAAAAGCAGACAAGACTTGTTGAACACATCATTCCCCTTTGAAATAAAAAAGGAGTTCCGAGCAGCGATTCCATCTGCTCATTCTCCGGCAACACCAACTTCCTCATCCACGCCTTCACCTGTTGTCTCATCGAGTCCATCGTTCCCCGATGGAGTTTCGAGAAGCCCATCCAACCAGGCTAAGAGCTCATCAGCGTCCCGATAGCCGATGAACCGATTGAGCTCCTCGCCATCCTTGAACACGATGATCGTGGGCATGGCATTGATCTCGAGCATCTGCGCATCGTCCGGATCCTCATCGACGTCGAGCTGAATGGCGATCACGCGCTCGTCGATCCACGAGATAATCTGAGGATCGACCCACGTCGTCGTGTCCATCATCTTGCAAGGACCGCACCAGACGGCCGTCCCGTCAACGAGCAGGAATTTATCCTGATCCAGGGAGGCCTGCCTGGCTTCTTCGAATTTCAATTTCGAAAAGAGTTGAGGAGGCGTCGATTCCGTACAAGCCTGCAGCCCCACGACCATAACCAACAACAATCCAAGTGATTTGATATTCATTTCGTTCCCCTGTGAGTCATGAAAAATGGATCCAGGACGGCTCTCCCGTCCCTATCGCATAAATCATACGTCACTCGGTCTTTGGTGAGATGTCTTATTTTGGTCGTAACAGGCCACCCATGGGTTGCACATCCCGCTTCGAGACAATGCGAAGAATCACGAGACCCGTCACGATCATGAGGATGCTGAGCACCTGACCCCGGGACAGACCCAGCAAGAGGGGGATCCCATCATCGGGTTGGCGGAAGAACTCCGTGGTGATGCGCAGGACGCCATAGGCGATCAGGAACCAGCAACCGACCACGCCCGGCCTGCGGGGTTTCAGCCAGACCAGAATCAGGACCAGGGCGAGGATGGGGCCATCGGAAAAGGCCTGGAAGAGTTGGGAAGGGTAGTACGCCGTCAGCACGGGGCGCATCGCCTCGATGATTTCAGCATTTCCCCCCCGGGCCATATCGACCAGATCTTGAGGGGCCATCAGTTTCCCCCCCGGGATGGCGCTGAGGTTATCAATGAGTTGAGCCGTGCGCTCAGCATCAGACTGAAAGGCCTGCTGATAAATCTCTTCGGGATACTTCACGCTCCAGGCTGGCGGATCAGCTTGTTGCGCCACTGGCAATGCGCGCCCCCAGAGTTCCCCATTGATGA
>JAPULD010000549.1 GCA_027295365.1 Planctomycetota bacterium | reverse complement strand
GCCCTCGATCTGAATGTAGAAAGAGTCCGATGGCACTGACCAATAGGAATACCGTCAGCATGATCGGCCACCACTGCGTGATGAGCAGATCGCTGATGGACTTGACGATTTGGGTGACCATCGGAAGTGGGCGTCCCGCTCGGATCAGCGGTTCGAGGATGTTGGGTACGACGAACCGCATGAGCAGGATCGACACCAGCCCGGCCATGAAAAGAACAATGCCCGGGTAGATCAACGCATTGCCGATCTTGCCTTTGAAAGCACGAGACCGCTGGTGGTAGTGGATGAGGCGATCCAAGACATCCTCCAGGGCTCCTGTCCGCTCGCCGATTTCGATCAGGTTGATCGTCAGGGTATTGAAGACGTGCGGTTGCCGGCGCATGGCCTCGGCCAAACTCGATCCGGAAGCGACATGTTCACGCAGTAGCAGAAGTGATGTCCGAAGATGCCCTCGGTGCTGCTTTAGGGACGTATCGAGCACTTGCAGGAGCGGGAATCCGGCCCGCAGCAGGGTCAACCATTCCCGGAAGACCTCGAACATCCGGTTGGCTATGGCTCGTCTTCGGATTCGGGATGCCAAGGATCGAGTCAGTTCCCTTGATTCTTTGATGATCGCCACATTCAGCCCGCGACTACGCAGTTGATCGCGAGCATGACGCGCCGTGTCGGCCGCGATGTTGCCAGCCACCTCGATGGCGTTGGCGTCAATCGCCTTGTATGCGTATAGCGCCATTAGACCGTGGCCCTCATGGTGACGCGGAATACTTCCTCACTCGTGGTCGAGCCGTTCAGTACCTGCTGTGATCCACTCGCCTGCAATGTGGTCATCCCATCCCGGATTGCCTCTTGTTTGATCTGAGCGGCCGTCGCTCGGGTCATGACCAGGTGCCGGATGCCCTCGTTCATCGCCAGCAGTTCAAACAGGCCGAGTCGTCCTCGATAGCCAGTGTCCCGGCAATGCTCGCATCCGCCCCCCCGGAAGGGTGAGCTTGAACTCGTCAATGACTGATCCAAGCCGAGCCATTTGACTTCCTCTTCATTCAATGTGTGAGGTTGGGAACACTCGGAGCAGATTCGTCGGACAAGACGCTGGGCCAGGACTCCGATGAGGCTGCTGGCCGCCAGATAGGGTTCAATCCCAAGGTCCAGCAAACGCGTGATGGAGCTGGCGGCGTCGTTTGTATGCAAGGTGGAGAAAACGAGGTGCCCGGTCAGCGCTGATTGGATGGCCATGACGGCCGTTTCCTCGTCACGGATTTCCCCGATCATGATGATGTCGGGATCCTGCCGCAGGACGCTGCGCAGGCCGCTCGCGAAGGTCATGCCCTTCTTGGCACTCACCTGAATCTGGCTCACTCCTGGAAGTTGATATTCAATAGGATCCTCGAGTGTGATGACGTTGCGCTCGGAGGAATTGATCTCCTGGAGGGCCGCGTACAGAGTCGTGGATTTGCCGCTGCCAGTTGGGCCGGTTACCAGGAGCAGTCCATGCTCGACACGAATCAGGTCCTGAAATCGATCCAAATTCCCAGACAAGAGCCCGATTTCGCTCAGGCGATAGAGTCTGGCGCTCTTGTCGAGCAGGCGAATGACAAGACGCTCGCCGTGACTGGTCGGAACGGAGGAGAGCCGCAGGTCGATGACCCGATCACCCACATGGACGGTTGCTCGACCATCCTGGGGAAGGCGTTTCTCGGCGATATTCATCGAGCCGATGATCTTGATGCGGCTGACGATCTCCTCCTGGTGATGCTTCTGCAGTTGCTTGTGGTCAAAGAGAATGCCGTCGATCCGAAGCCTTGCCATCAACGTGTGTTCGAAGGGTTGGATGTGCAGGTCCGAGGCTCGGAGCTTGATGGCCTCGAAGAGTAGCTGGTTGACGAGTTGAATGACCGGGGAGCGACTGGCAGAATCCAGCAGATCTTCCGGACCGCTCGGCTGATCAAATTCAATGGCCTCGGCATCGACATCGGCTTCTTCGATGATGAACACCGACTGATCTGCATTCGATTCATACGCCGCGTTGATCGATTCTTGAAGGGTGTTCGAGGCTGTGAGAACCGGGAAGGCATTCCATCCGAGGTAACGCTGGACAACGTCGAATTGATCGATTGAAGACGGATCGTTGAGCACGATGCACGGTTCACGTTGAGCGTTGTGGCATCCCAACAGGTTCCAGTGCCGAGCGTAGGAGATCGGAATCCGGGTCAGAAACTCTTTGGCTGGAGTCAATCCGGACAGATCATCGAGGAATTTGAGATTGACCGATTCACCATCCAATTCCATGGAATTACTCGTCGTCGTCTTGGATGAATCCTTTGCATCAAGACCGTCCGAGACCTCGATGGAGTCAGCCAGGTGGACGGCATGACCGTTTGTTTCGCTCGTCAATTTGGAATGGGCTTGGTTCATGATTTCAAGGGAACGCGTGTTCATTGAATTTTGATTTCGAGATTCCAAGGCATCCGGGGTCTCCGGGGGTTCCGGGGGATCCGGGGGATCCGGGGGTTAGTGGATTAGGATGGGTTCGCTGGATGGATAGGGGGATGGAAGGCCAGCGGCGGCCAGTTCCTGTTCGGAGAGGAATTTGAGATCCTGGAATTGATCGTCGCGGAGGATGATCGGCCGCATGAAGACAAAGAGGGTGGTTGTGGTGGAGCTTTCCGTGCGGGTGCTGAAGAAGTATTCGAGAATCGGAATATGGCCGAGGATCGGAATCCGGGAGATCGATTCCGAGGTGTCCGTACGCGTCAAGCCCCCGATGATGATCGTGTACCCGTCGGGAATGGTGACTTCACTGGACATCTCGTTGCGTTGTCGGGGCGGGGGAATCCCGTCTGAGCTTTCGCCGGTGAAGGCGCTGAGCGTAATGTCGTACTCCAGCTGCAGGTGATCACCCTCACTGATGTGGGGCGTGATGTTGATCGTCGTGCCGGCGCTCTCGAAACCCGCGAAACTGGTGGTGGACACGGTGTTCGAAGAATTAATGCTTGTCGTGGGGGCATCGACCACGCTGTTGAGTGAACCGCTGGCATTGTCGTTTATTAATAATCGAGGGGCGGAAGTGACGGAAGCTCTTCCATTGGAGGCGATGGCGCGGATGATCACGTCCGCGATGTCGGGCTGGATGATCGCCCCGTTGAAGCCGAGTCCCGGAATGAGGCTGAGCGCTCCCGTGTCGGCATCGACCTCGCTGAGACCGAAGGAACTGAAGGTCAGAACCTTGCTGGTGCCATCGTCCGGAAGTGAAATTTCCACCCCGAGGGAGAACCCATTGCTCGTATCGAGGGTCACGAACGTCACTTCGATGAGTACCTGAGGCCGTCGCTGATCGAGATGGCCGATGAGTTCGATGTATCGCTCGTGATCGGCTGGGGCTGCCGTGATAATGAGCGTATTGGTGTTGACATCGATGATGATTTCAGCGTTGTTCGTTGAAAGAGCCCCGGCTTGAAGTTGTGAGGAGATACCTGAGTTGTTCTCAATTCCAGGAATGGCGTCAACACCGGATTGAGTAGGGAGTGAAGAGCGTTGATGATCACCTGAATTTTGCAATGCGGAGCCGAGTGATCTTGAATCTGACTCGGTGGCAATTGAGTTTTCGCGGTCCCGACGAGTACCTTGTCCACGCACTCGACCAACTGAATCTCGACGTCCGGAGCGTGGTGCGTCTGGCATCAAGCCGCGAAGCGTCGCATATACATCTTGAACGGATGTGTTCCTGAGACGGTAGAACCTGGTGACAGGTCTGATCAGCTCAAGTTCCCGGTCCATCTCGTTTTTCAGGGAGAGAACCTGATCGTGAATGGTCGGAGTGGCCGTGACGATCAAAAGGCCTTCGTCCTCTTCAATCACCGATCGATAGGAATATTCAGAGGCATGATCGCCGATGAGTTGCCGCACGAGTGCATCGACCTTCTGCGGATTCGTCGAATGAAACCGGTATATTCGGGTGTCAAGGTTCGACGGGGTGTCCAGTTCCCGAAGCAGCTCCAGCACCTGCAAGATGCGCAACGGATGGCCGATGAGAATGATCTGATTCGAAGCGGTCTGTTCCAGAATGCTCAGGGCATAGGAACCTCGGGGAATTCCTTCTGTCCTACTAACTCCGGGTCCACCCTCACGCCCCACGATACTTCCGGGGGTGGTCTGGGCAGAGGTGATGGCTTTCAGTGATTCAACGATTTGGCTGACCGGCTGATGCTGCACAGTCACGAAGCGCACCTCGGAGGCAGGCCCGGCACGATCGACCAGTTCGATCAGTTCACGAATCCGTGGCATGTTGCGAGCGAAATCCGTCACGACCAGCGCCGATTGATCTGGCAGGATAAAGCTGTTGCCCCCGGGCTCGGTCAGGAAGGGGGAGATGATCGTCTCCACCCGCTGAGGATCAGCAAAGGACATTTCAAAGATTTGGGTGACAGCAAGCGTTGAACGCGAAGTTGCAAGGTCTGCCGGGGCTTTCGATGGAGAAAGGGCGACCCGGGTGAGATCCTGGGTGGTAAGAATTCGATACCACCCTTCCTGATCGTCATCGACCAGGGCCAGACCCTTGAGCTTCAAGGCGCTTTCGAGAATGCCCAGCAAGCTTTGTTTCGGAACTTGGGTCGGGGATTTGATCGTGACCTTGTTTTGTCCCACCTGATCGTCATAGAGGATTCGTATCCCGAGTTGGTCGCTTACAAGGGCGATCAGCACATCGAGCGGGACCTGATCCGGCAGGTTGAGCTGGATGAGGTCCTCGTCCCGAGTGGCCGGATCGGTCTGGGCCCGGATTTCACAGCAAGGCGACGCAAGCACCATGGCCAACGATATGATCAGAAGGCCTCTGATCGAATGGATGGATTGAGGGCTGCGTTTCCTAGCCACCGATGCTGTCTCCCGAGGTACTTTCCAATGCCCGACATGGACATTGAGGGTGAGTTCAAAGGACAGCGGTATTCACACAGAACGCGACGACCTGGAAGAGTCGGAACGAAAAGGTCTCTTGTGATGGCACTTCAAATGTGTTGGTGGTGTCGGTTGATCATGCGAATACTCACTGCTTCTAAAAGTGGTGGCGCACGAATCAGCCAAAATCCAATATTCCACATTCCACTGGAATATGGAATGTCGTGAGCATTTGCGAGCTAATGGCCTGACAGTGTTCGACTTGGGATGAAATCGGCGATGTCAGGCTTGGACGGAAAATCTCTGAGAATTTCAAGTGTTCGTTCCCAGTAGCAAACTCTGCGCAATGAACTTGGTCTGTGGGTATCTCGGATCATCCGAACATGAGGAATTTCCAACGGATTGGTTTGGTTAGTCCAAATGATTATTCTCAGATAGCTGTCCGGAATTCATTTACGTCCAAATGTGGGTTTTCAAAAATTTTTCTATACGGCAATTGATTGTTTGCAAATATCGATTAGGTTGTTTCGTATCCAAGATTGATGCTGGGAACGTTTGCTTTTCGGGCCTAACGAGGCAGGGCTCTTTCGAACACCTGGTGCACGGGACTTTCAATGCGAATGAACTTCGCAGGAATGTCGGTGCGCCCAAGCCGAAAGGGATTGCTTCATGATCCGGACTACTGGCGGAGTGACGGAAAAAGGGCTGACTGGGAAATTCAACGACGTGCTGTGTTTCATCGGACGGGGGGTCCGGCTGGAAATCCTTGGTGTGCTTTCCACAGGGCCGCACGATGTCACTTCCCTGGCCAAGGGTCTGGATCTGGGCGTTACGACCGTGAGCAATCACTTGTGCCAGATGGCGGAATATGGCCTGGTCGAGGTCACGCGTCTGAAACGTCGGCATGTCTACCGAATCAGTGATCGTGTGACCGCAGTCTGTACGAGTACTGGTGAGCATATTTTTCTGGCGACTTCGGACGGTGGCTGGGCGTTTCTTCGCCTGCCTTCGGCCACATCCCAGGCAGGGATGGAATTGGGGCAGAAGTTCCTCAATGAGGTGCTTCGGATGGCCAATGGGTCTGAAGTACCGAATCAAAAAGAGACGGGCGAGTCGCCGTCCGCATGAGTTGATGGAAAGAAATTGTATACTCTTCATTTGAGGCTGCAGAGACGTCATAGATTGGGTTTCAAGGAAGTCGGAGCGACGATCGCAGGAGTGTGGGAACTCCAAGTTTGAAGAGAACGGTCGTCGCACAGGAACACACGATCTCGGAATCCAGGTCTCCGTGTCTTTCGGGGAGATATGGTGTGATGATGCCTCGTCGAGATTCCTCCAGTTGTGAAGACCAGACTTTGCGCCCGGATTACCGTGCGATGCGGGCCGTGATTCAGGCGATCGGCCATCCGGTCCGGGCAGCGATGCTTCAACAGATTGCCGAAGAGTCGAAGTCCTTTCGGGAACTCGAGCAGACATTGGACATCCGGACTGGTCAGTTGCGGTATCACGCCAAAAAATTGGCGGATCTGACGATCCTCGAAATTGATCAATCGGGAAAGCACCATCGATGTCGCCTGGGGAAAGCAGTGGTTGGTCTGAAGGGACCGACGGAGCGCGTGCTGACGATCACGGCCGGAGACGGCAGCACGATTTCGTTTCCGTTGGAGTCGCTTTCACGCGAATGATTTATCGTCAAGAACACCGATTGCAAGTCATGCGATTCCTCGGGGAGTGCATGAAGCAATCAAAATTCAATCGTTTGCAAACTCCAATCGTGAAAAATTGAAAATTCTATGGGTTGAAAAAACGGTGTCGGAGATGGCTCTTTGTTCACGATTCACGACAAGGTGCTTCATCGCAACCAATGGACGAGAAGCCAGTTATCCCACGCATCGAGATTCCAACATGTCAACGAACGAAAGATCGTTGCACACTTTCCGGGGTGACATTCCATATTCCAGTGGAATGTGGAATATTGGATTTTGCCTTGATCGTGTGTCATTGGTTTTCCATTGGTGTTGCATTCGCGTGAATGCATCGTCGAACGGGCACACCGGGAGGTGTGACTGACAACTGAATGGGACGACGTTCGTCGTCGGAGTCCGACCCCCGAAGCAAGACCATGCAGTGAGCTTGCTCGGATCATGGGTGTGAATCGCTTTCGTACGATTCTCGCTTCTGATTGCATTTCGGTTCCGTCGTTGGGCGATCCCTCTGCGCGAGATGTGGACAGGCAGATCCTCGTCGAAAGGAACCGGACATGCGGCTGATGAAACGAAACCCCCTCAAACTCACGTCGGTCCTGGTGCTTGGTCTTGGAGCGGTCTCCGCAGGCCACTGGATGGTCACGGGGAGCTTCGTGCCGGAGCGAGAGGCTCACGCGCATGCGATCACCGCCGACATGTTGGCCATGGGTAGTTTTGATGAGGTCTTCATGCTGTACCAGACGCTCCGATCGCAAGGGACTCCCGTCGGGGAGATCGCCGATGCGGTGGCGGGGTGGATGGACCTCAACGAATGGCGGGGGTTGTCCGTCGGTGAACTGGCTGAACTCTGGAACATGCTCAACAGCGATCTGGTGGCCAGCATGACGGAATGTTCGGCCCGCTGGACGGGTTCGATTACGGCTCCGCTTACCGACACGTACACCTTCTCCAATCTCTACCACTCCACCACTGATATGCAGATGCGGGTGTGGGTGAACGGTCAGCTGGTGCTGCAACCGGCGTCTGCGGAGTTGCTGGCTCGTTCCGGATCGTCCTTCAGCGTGATCCCAGAGATGAACGACTCGAACGCCCGAGGGGATCAGTCGACGGGCATCTCCCTGCAGGCCGGGCAGACGGTTCAGGTTACGGTGGAGATGAACAACTTTACACCCCACTTACGACGGAACTGGGGCTATCCGGTGGCGATCTTGTTCTGGGAGGGGCAGACCTTGCCCCGCGCCCAGGTTCCGGGCGAAGTGCTCTCGCCCCCGGAAGGATTCGGGAGGGCAGGCAGTTCCGGTCTGAAGGCGGAGCTCTACGACGGACCGAGCTTCAATCGGTTGGTCCAGACACGATTGGACGACACGATAGACGTGGCGTGCATGTCTTCCCCGTTCGCCCCGGTGCATCTGGCCAAGAAGCGAGCGGTGATGGAAATCCTGTGGCCCAAGTTCCTGGCCGCGGATTTTGAAGGGCTCGTGGAGGACGACTTCAACGAGCCGGCCCGAATACTGCATCGCCTCGGCAGCGGCTTGCCGGGCCCCCGGAAAGCAACCGTCCTCGAGTTGATGAACGCCAATCCGGAGGCGGTGCAGGCACTTGATGACCGGTGGATACTGGCGGTCCACTCCGCCGCGAAGCATGTTCAAATGCCCAACCCTGGTTCGAATAAAAATGATCCCTTCGTCGAATTCGTGGCGACATGGTGCGAAGGTCAGGAGGGTGATGCGGAATTCGGCGTCATCGAGGGGTACGAGAACCGGCAAGGGTACGCGAGGAAGAACCACTACCCGTACTACATCCTGGGGCGCTGGTTGAAGAAGGAGTTCTGGCCTCGCCTGGACGATCTGCTTCAAAACCATTTGATGAACGAGAATCGATCCTGCCAGCCGGGGGTCGCATCGGTCTTGGCGTTCGGCTACCGGGAATCGGCTCGAATGGACGAATGGATCGGGTTGCTTGATCAGATGCTTGACGACGAGACGCTGGTCGGTGACGCTCGGGCATCCTGGTTGGTGGCGCGGGGCTATGCCGAAGAGATCCGGGGTGACAAGCAACATCCGTTGGCGGGGGTCGAATGGCTGAACCAGGCTTTGGCGGAGGCCGACTCGGATGTGTTGCGTCTGAACATCGTCCGTCAACTGGTCGTTCGTCTCGGATCGATGGACGAGGGGGAACGGGCCGAGGCGATCATCATGGCGGTGGGGCGGCAAGTGGCCGGGGCCGAGGAAATCGCCTCCTGGCGGACGGAGATCGTTCGCCTGTCGGGGGTGTACGAAGCGAAACGAATCGCAAACCGTCGAGAGGCTCACTTGGCGCACGTTGCGGAACTGCAGCGTCGCCTGACACGAGCGATGTCGGAGAACGACCAGTCGAAGGTCGAGCGCTACCAACGCCTGCTACAGGAAGCAAATTCGGAATAGGCCGATCGGGGCGAGCTTGCACCGCGGACGTGGTGACGGGCGAATTGTGCTGGCCAGGACCACAGAACACGAGTACAGCGTGAGACCGAATCACGAGAACTTTGGAGCGAATACGATGAACATCGGGAACATGTACCGCCGAACGGGAACGACTCGAAATGCCCGTGAGACCCGATCCGAAACCTTGACCACGGCTCAAGCCGGTTCCGGAGGCTGGAGCTTGCCACGCAAGCGATTCTTCGGGGCGGTGTCGATCGTGGACCTGCTGGCCACCGTACTCCTGATCGTATTCGTCAGCACGCTTTGGGCCGGGGCGCAGTCGTGCAATTGCTCTATTGATTGTCCAGGCATCAATTGCGACTGCGAGGGTGCTTGCGCTCTCTGCGAAGAATGCGAAGGAGTTGCGAACGGCGGATGCGAATCGAATTGCCCAGGACCGGAGGAATGTTTCCCGGACGGCATCACCGTCTGCAACGAGGACTTTACGCTGCCCACGTACAACCCACCAGCGATTTTCTCTTCGCAGTGCAGTCCCAACGGCATGGGGACGCCTCCGAGCGGCACCTCACCCGTGGGCGTCTCCAACGGGCAGGTTTATCTCCTGCGCGGATCCGTCATCTTCTGCACCACGGACCTGGTTGTTCCGGGCGAGTCGATCAGCTGGGATTATTCGAGATCCTACGACAGCCAGCTCAGCTCGAGCATCATGAACGATTACAACGGCGATCATTGGATGGGGGGACTCAATGGGATAACGCTCAGGACCGTGAACAATGGCGACATCCAGATCTGGATCGACGCCTCGACGATGCGGGTCTTCGAAGAAAACGCCGGGAGCTACGATCCCCCGACCGATTACAACGCCACGTTGGTCAAGAGCGGTACGGGCTCGAATGAAATCTTTACGTTGACCGAGGACGACACCGGCAACATCTACGTCTTCAAGGGGCTGGATTCGGCCATCACCGTCAATCAACGTGGACGCTTGAACCGGATCACCAATCGCCACCTCGGGACGTCCGGTGGGATCACGATCGATTCCTACAACTCCGACGGCAATCCCACCGCCGCGACCACCACCCAGGATTACGACGTCACCTACACCTACAACGTCACCACCGACATGCTCACCAAGGTCGAGGTCGAGAACGGCACGACCCTCATCATGAAGGCTGAGTACGGCTACTACCAAGGTGGCACCCACAGCACCCAGGTCGGCAACGAAAACGACCTCCTCAAGGTCGTCATCTCGTCCCTCAACTCCGATGGCTCGACCTGGACGACCCGCACTACGATGTATCGTTATTTCCGGAACGGCGATTCGGACGGCTATGAAGATCATGTGAAGGGCGTCTGGGATTCCGTCGCCGTCAACGCCATCCTCACCGCGGGCGACACCGCCGTGGACACCGTCGACGAGATCCTGACCAAGGCCGACACGTACACCGTCTCGGGCACTGGCATGACCATCGCCGACTTCGCCACCCAGTGGTATACGTATTACACCTCGGCGTTGGACACCAGCTCCAGCGTCACCACGCCCTGGGGATCCCACAATCTCTCCACCAAATACGGCGGCGGTGATCTCGTCGAGGGTGGATTCGTCAAGACCGTCACCCAGAACGGCTCCTGCGCCAGCTGTGGCGGCGGCTCCACCGGGGGCGGCACCAAGACCACGTACTTCTACACCGAGATCGATCCGCAGGGGACCACGATGGACGAAGTGCAGTTCATCATCATCGCCGACACCGAGGACGGTGCCGGGGCCGAAATCTCGCGCGAGCTCATCGGCCTGAATCGATGGGGCCGCGAACTCCGCCGGGCCCTGGTCGAAGATCCTACGGAGTCAACGATCAAGGCTTGGTGCACGTCGACGCAGATCGGCTCGACGTACCGCATCACCGAAACCCGCCAGCCTTCGGCCCACACCATCGTTGACACCGAGGCCGAGCTGAAGAAGTTCATGGACCCCAAGAATGGTCTCAATGACTCTGACACGGTGAACGCCTCCGATGGCGTCATCTACACCTACACGTTCAATGCCGACGAATACCTCACCGACGTGAAGGTCAAGAAGGGCAAGAACGGCACCGCGAACTACGTCTCCGCCACGGACTATGGCAATGGGACCGCCGATCCGTCCTACATGGTTGTTGCCACCTACGCCTACCCGACCCAGACCACGACCCGCACGACGAGCAAGAAGACTGAATACGACTACACCTATCACGGCACCACGGACAACATCAAGACGACCGAGACCACGCTGCCCGCCATTCCCGTTGCCCAGAACGGCTCCAACGTCGCCACGACCTCGTGGAGATACTTCGACGAGGAGGGCCGGCTGCGCTGGACCAAGGATGGAGAGGGCTACGTCGACTATTACTCCTATCTCGAATTCAACACTCGCACCGCCTACGTCATGCGCGATGTCAACACCGCGAGCTTGGACTCCGAGATCACGGCCGATCACACCCCCGAATGGATCCAGTGGACGGGAAGCGCTCCCTCGAACCTCACCCGGGGCAAATCAGGCGAAACCCTGCCCACCGCCATCGAACTGGTGAACAAGATCGAGTTCGACGATCAGTTCCGCACGATCAAGACCATCGAACCGGGGGGGGCGGAGAATTTCATTGTCTACGACGACAACATGAGGTTGTATTTTCCGAAATGGGACGATGTCGCCGACGAGCCCCTGCTCCCGATCCAGGTCGTCGAGACGAACGGGGGGGGTCTGGTCGTCGAGACCTACACAATCGACCCGGCCCGCACGGCCGTCACCACAGGTCTGCCCACTGGCCTGACCTCAGGCACCGATCAGAGCCATTACGTGACATGGTCGAAGAACGAATATGGAGCCTTCGGGGAACTGGACCACGCCGAAGTCTACCACGACATCCCATCCTCGGGGGACGGCACGCTCTCCACGAATTTCATCCGATCGATCAGTCAGTACGACGACGAGGGGCGGGTTGAGTACATGATCCTCGTCTCCACGGGAACCTCCAATTCCACGGGCGTGGAGCAGGTCACGCAATACATCTACGAATTCCCCTCCCGGGCCGTCGAAACCAAGACGGGGGTGAGCTCCTCCAGTCACAACATGGGCACCTCGTACGCCACGAAACCCACGTTGAACACCGTCTCGAAAAGCGAATTCGACGATGCGGGAGTGGGCGATGGGCGATTGACCCAGACCCAGAAATTCCACGGCACCGGGGCGAATGATTACACGGGGGAAAACTTCCACTTCACCTATCGGGGTCACCTGAGGGGCATCGAACCCTTCTACCATTCGGGATCCGCCGAGACCGCCATCGGGCCTTATCGGGTCAACGATGTGGATT